>NZ_JACRSE010000004.1:0-300000 GCF_014281055.1 Fluviispira vulneris
ACACTCTGTTTCTGCTCTCTTCTCTTGTCAAATAACTTCTCTTTGCTTCACTCGGTCTTTCCTTTTTCAGAGAGACTTCGCTAGCAGCGAGAATCTTTAGCTACACAACCCACATTCGGTTGTCAAATGATTCGCAAGAAAAAACTTAAAAAAAATTAAGTTACTAAAATCACAGACATTTGATAATGCCTTTTATTTTTGCTTTCCCTACTGGGAGTTCAAAAATAAAAAAATTCCGTGTGCTGTTAGGTTCAAATCAAAATACAGAGGAAATTTAAATATATCTTCTGAAACTGTCAACCTATATTAGATAAAAATATTCATTTAAATATAGGAATGTAAATAAAATTAAATTATTATATATAACTAAAATATTAAAACTGACCAAATTTTTTAATTAATTATAAAATTATTTTTTAATATTTATATGTATTTTTTAAAATCAGATATACGTTTAGCGGCTTCTTCAATTCTTTTAATATCTTGAGTTAAAGATGCTCTAAAATATCCAGGGCAACCAAAACCACTGCCAGGCACACATAAAACTCCTTTCGTAACTAACGTCTCGCAAAAGGCGCGATCATCTGGAATAGGAGATTTTGGGAATACAAAGAATCCTGCAGCAGGTTGAATTGTTTTTATCCCGGCTTCAGATAAGATTTGGATAAATTTATTTACTCGTTTTTCATAAATCTGAACATCTACACGCGCGTTATAAACAAGGGGTAGAATTCTCTGCATCAGTCTTGGCGCACCAACATACCCTAAACAGCGTGCAGAGTTACGTAATGCATTGATAAAACCCAATTTTGTCTTATCTTCACTCCATGCAATAAAGCCTATTCGTTCACCAGCAAGGCCAATGTCTTTTGAAAAGGAACGGATCAACCAACTGTATCTATACCTTTCTAAAATTGACGGAATGGTTTTTTCATGAAAAACGATTCTACTATAAGGTTCATCCGAAATAAGTTGAATGCATTGCCCCGTTTTTTTTCTTCGCTCTTCAAGGATCATAACAATCCCATCAATTGTTTCTTTGCTATAGAGAACACCAGAAGGATTATTTGGGCTATTAATCAAAACTACTTTAGTTTTTTCTGTAATTTTGTCGCGAAATTCATCTAAATTTGGTTCATGAAAATCATTTGAGCACACAACAATCGGTTTTGCATTATAATTAGTAATATAGGGAATATATTCTGGGAAATAAGGAGCGAAGACAATTGCTTCATCCCCTTGGTCTAAAAATATGCGTAAAAGAATATGAATTCCACCTGCAGCACCAACCGTTAAGTATACTGTCTCCTCATTTATTTTTACATTCTCACTTTTAGACAATTCTTGGGCAAGAAACTTTCTCACGTCAAGCAGTCCAGCAAAATCCATGTATCGATGAGAACCTTTTTCGTGTTTTTCTAAAACATTTATAATTGAGCTCGTAACTATTTCTGGCGGTTCTAAATCTGGATTGCCTAACGATAAATCAATTAAATCCGTTTGTGGATTTTCTTGCAGCAGTTTTTGCCCCAACATGAACATTCTTCGAATGTCTCCACCGACATTTGAAAGTTCATTAAATTTTTTTGCGTAAAGAATTTGCAAGTCAAAATTATCATTTTGCTTCATCTATGCATTCCTCTAAATTAAAAATCAATTATTCATAAAAACTCTGGTACAATATCTAATATGATTTCTTAAATATAATAAATCAAGAACATTTATCTTTGATTCATGAATTTTTTTTTAATTTTATAATAAAAATTTGATAAAAAATAAATATATATTTATAAATTAATTATATTATAAAATTATAAATTATAATATCCCATGAGAATAATGATTAGCTTTGCATTTATAAGAAAAAAATGTACTTTAAAACTGCAAAATGTGTTTATTTTGCCATTATAAGAAAATATTTATGCTAAAATATCTATTAGTTATGTAAAGTAAAATATAAAGGGATATGTATCCAATGAAAATAGCAGTTTTTGATTTTGATGGAGTGATTGCTGACAGTCGTATGGCTATTTTTGAAGCATTTAAAGAGATCTCCATAAGAAAAAAAATGCCACTCATAACTAGCGATGAAATCTTCAATTTAAGCATTAAGCAAATATTGAGCAAATATAAAATTCGCTGGTATCAAATCCCTCATTATTTAAATTTATCTCGTCAAATTATTTTTCTAAATAGAGATCTCATAACTTTAGATCAACAAATTATTAAAATGTTTGAAAATATAAATTTTGAAAATATAAAGTTCGTTATTTTATCATCAAATTCTAACAATCTAATAAATGAATTTGTCCAAAAAAACCTTCCTGATATAAAATTCACAGAGGTTATTGGAGGCGTATCTCTCTTTGGCAAATCAAGAAAAATAAAACAATTAGCTAAACGATATTCAAAAAATAAAAATGATTTCATTTATATTGGTGATGAAGTCAGAGATATTATAGCAGCAAGAAGAGCTGCTATTAAATCAGTTGCAGTATTATGGGGTAAGGAAAGCGAAAAACTTCTGACTCAAGAAAAACCTAATTATATTGCTAAATCAGGTTATGATCTTGCACAGATTCTTAATAAATTTGCTCAAGAATAATATTAATATTCAAAAATTATTTCCAAGTATTCATAATTTGAGATATGAATACTTGGAAATTTTTTCTAAAAACAATCTCGTAACTAAGTTAACTACACTTACTAACCAAGTAAACGAAGCGCAGCTGCTGGAGATTGATTTGCTTGAGTCAACACAGCCACACCAGCTTGTTTTAAAATGTTACTTTGAGCATACCGTGTCGTTTCTTCAGCAAAATCTGTATCACGGATGCGGCTATTCGCAGCAGAAAAATTCTCACTCATAATTGCCAAATTGCTCACAGTAGAACCAAGTCGACTTTGGATCGCACCGAGATCTGCGCGAAATCCTGCAAGTTGATTAATAGCATCGTCAATTTTAGAAATTGAGCGTTGTGCTCTGTGCTTTGAAGCCAATGGATCACTCGGATCATCAATAAACACACCAATGGAGTCAAGTGTTTCATCATTTCCGCGCCCTAAATTAAGACCAACTGTACTCGTATCAATTTGATCAAATTTAATACGGATAATGTTGACAGGATTTCTGCCAAATGGATCATCTAGATCAGGTTTATCAACTCCTTCATACCAGTTTTTACCAACTTGAACTTCGAATGGAGGTACGTTTGTTCTTTCGAGCATTTTTTTATCAGGAATTTTATCATCAGCATCTTTACCAATAAGTAATAAGCTACCGTTAAATTCAGTTGAGTTTGTGATTCGATCGATTTCATCTTTTAGAGCAGTATACTCCTTATTAATAAAGTTACGCTCATTATTACCTATTGTGTCTGAAGCACCTTGCACAGATAGCTCTCTAAGGCGTGTTAAAATATTTCCAATTTCATTCATTCCACCTTCAGCAACTTGCACAAGAGAAATACCGTCATTCGCATTTCTTTTTGCCATATTTAAACCGCGAATGTCAGCTTTAATTTTTTCGCTAATTGCTAAGCCAGCAGCATCATCAGATGATTTATTAATTCTAAATCCTGAGCTTAACTTTTCAATGGAAAGATCATTTGCTGCGGTAGAAATTGACAAAGCACGTTGCGAGTTAAGAGATTGTATATTGGTTTGAATTCGCAAACCCATAATATGTTTCCTCCTTGAAACTTAAATGCATCTCTTTGAAAGAGATTGACAATCATCCATGATTGCCATAATTCCAAGTTCAATTTCAACGCAAAAACTTTTCATAAATTATGCGGCGGCTAGAAAATTTTATTTTTTAATTTTCTTGTGCCATCATGAACAAGGACTGAAAAAGAGATCGGAGATAACTGCATTCTCTAAAGTAGGTACTTTTTGCATAGCTCAACAATAAGACACATCAATATGAATGAAAATTTTACAAGAATAAAAAAGAGGGTAAATATGAATCCATCAATAGATAAATTGGAAACTGAATTCGATCTTTTAAAAGATTTAAAAAAAATTGGTATTGTTTCCAATCAAACATCAGCCAGTACAAAGTTCATTCCATCCACTGATATGATCTACAATGCAGCAAAAAAAACAGAAAATTGTAAAGTAACAACAGTTTTTGGTCCTCAACATGGTTATCGCCAAACTGAACAAGATAATATGAAAGAAACACCAAACGATTACTATAAATTTTCTGATGGGCAAAAAGTTCCCCTATTCAGTTTATATTCTGATACTAGGGAGCCACTGCAAGATCAATTGGAAAGCGTAGATACCCTAGTCATAGATTTACAAGATATTGGCTGCAGGGTTTATACATATATGTTAACTTTAGCAGCATGCATGAGAGCAGCAGCAAAGAGTAACAAAAAAATCGTTATATTTGATAGAGCAAATCCGCTTGGACTCAGTTTTCAGAACAATAAAAATGAATGGCAATTAGTTGAAGGTAACAGGCTTGAAAAAAAGTGGCATAGCTTTGTCGGCTGGTATGATATTCCCATGCGTCATGGATTGAGTATGGGAGAGCTTGGACATTATTTTAAAGAGCATGACAACTTAAAAATAGATTATCAAGTAATCCCAGTAGATTCACTCAGCAGAAATACTAAATTAAGCGAATTAAAAAAATTAAAATGGGCGATGCCTTCACCCAACATTCCTTGCTGGGAATCGGCATTCTTTTTCCCTGCTTTTGTTTCTTTGGAAGGAACTAACGTAAGCGAAGGGAGAGGAAGTACAATTCCATTTCAATTGATTGGAGCGCCATGGCTTGATGTGCAAAAATGCATATCTTTTCTAAAAGAAATGAGTTCGCTTTATTTATATGATTCAAAGCAAACTAACTCTCTTTTTATGCGCGAACATCATTTTAGACCAACATTTAATAAATACATGGGTGAGATTTGTTATGGCATTCAATTTCACGTAGGTGTACCAGAAAATATTAATCTCTTTGCACTCGGTATGTGCTTTATTCATTTCTGCTGCTATGCCCATCCCAAAGAATTTAAATGGAGTGCGCCAGGATATGAATACAATTTCAAAGATTTGCCTATAAACCTTATTCTTGGAAACGAACAATGGTATGATCATTTTGAAAATGCTAAGTTGAAAAGTAACAGTGAAAATCTGAAAACCCTTTTAGAAACAATGAAACAAGATGAAAATCGTTTTATGAAGGATGTATCAAGATTTTTAATTTATCAGGAATAGGAATCCATGTCTAGACATAAATTTTCTAAATCCTCAATGTCTAATCTCTCCAAATTTTCCTTAGACAGAAGTTATCTATTTTTCTTAATTTTATTTTCAATTTTTTATGCTTCTGCAAAATCGTTATATGATATTATAAACTGGTCAAAAGACTTTCAAAGCTATTTTGATAAGAATATAATTATAAGCAATATATCATCGCCATCCAGCATTCACATGTTTCTACTATTTATCAGCTCGTTCATTGCTACATTAGTCCCTGCAATAATTCTACGATTTTGTTGTGGAATAATTTTGATTAAATCGCAAATAAAAGTACAAAGAATATTTTCGTTTTTTCTGAGCATACTTTTTCTGATTTCAACTCATTACGATGGATTTTCATTTGGTTTCAATGCTATTCAATCGCAAGACATAGTTGATTTTTCAAAAATTGTTAATTATTTCTTCCTAGTATTTTTTATTATTTCGTTAATTATTTTTTTTGTGAATATCAATGA
The DNA here is from genome assembly GCF_014281055.1 of Fluviispira vulneris. Taxonomy (NCBI): domain Bacteria; kingdom Pseudomonadati; phylum Bdellovibrionota; class Oligoflexia; order Silvanigrellales; family Silvanigrellaceae; genus Fluviispira; species Fluviispira vulneris. The sequence goes on from NZ_JACRSE010000004.1 coordinate 5,730, forward strand.
AAATGCTATGAATAGAAAAATACGAATAACATTCATTTTTATAATTATTTTTTCTTACCTAATATATGACTGGAAAAAAACAAAAGACTTCAGAGCTGAATCTAAAAACAATATTGAAAATTCAGATATTATTTTTATTATTGAAAATACAGATGATTTAAATATCAATAAATTTAAATCATCACCTGAGTTTGAGTATATAAAGGAAAATTTTAAACTTGAAGAAGAAAAAATACCTCTCATCTCAAATTCCATGCTTGCAAATTATGCTACATTACTTTCAGGACTTTATCCATATGAGACAGGTATTCGAGATGAAAATCCGTCAAACTCCCGCATTGAAGTGCTAAATAATTATATAAAGTCTAACAAAAATAGTGATAAAACGATATATATCAGCAACATTGGGAACCCATCTGGTGTCGGTGCTTTAATTCAAACTTTTGATGGTGGAATCCACTGTGATAATCGTGTTAACGAAATATATACCTATTCAATATTAAAAAATTTCAACCCTTTTTTAATTTTTATTCCCAATAAGTTTATCATAAAAAAAATCCCTAAAGCACTTTGTTTAAATTCAATGTCTGATGATACAAATTTAACCGCTGAAAATATTTACATGAATATAAATAGTATATCCAATATAAAAAAGAAAAAAATCATAATAAATATCTTAAGAAATGATATTGGAGAAAATAATCTAATTAAAGTAATTGAAAGAGTAAACGAGACAATTGAAACAGACAATATAAGAATTAAAATTTTCTTTATTCAACCCGAAAAAATGTTTTGCAAAATAATTAAACTTATAAAACAAGGCAAGTCAGAATCAAATGATATAAGTTTAGTTGCTTTTTCTAAAGAGAATATAATTGATAACTCTAAAACAGAATCCAATATTCTTTTTGAGTATGAAGAGGAAATAAAATCATTAAAGAAAAATAGTTACACAATTATTGACAGCCGAGTGACAAGCAAAAACAGCAATGATTATGTATTAAACAATACAATAAAAAGAAAATTCTCCTGTAATAATAACGAACTAGAACATGAATTCTCTGCTTTCTATGAAAATAACACTCGTGATTTTCCGAAAAAAATTGTTTTAAAAGGTAAGATTAACACAGATCCTAAAAAGTGTGAAAACCAAATTAGAAAAACATTCGAGCAAGATTTAAATCTACTAATCGATGAAAATAATTTTGACAGATACTTCTCATTATCAGTGGAAAAAACATGAAGAAAAAAAAATTTAAGATTCGAAATTTAATTTTATTATTGCTTATTTTAGTTCCAGTATTTATATTTTTCTTTAAAGAAGATACTTATTTATTTTTAAATCGGTTTGAATATACACAAAACATTATCAATGAGTTTAATTTAGATGAATTTATTAATAGATCAATAGTAAAAAACGATAAAGATTTGCTTGAAACATCAAATCGAATTGATGAAAAAAACTTATTTGAATTATTTCACTTTACAAAAAAAGGAAAGACACGCTCACAAGAAATTGATAATTTTGGAAAGATTGACCCAAAAATTTCTGCAATTCATAACACTGATAAATTGGTCAATAAAATTAAATTTCAATATGGAAACGATGGAAAGAGCAACATAATAATCGATGCTATTATTTTCACAAGTGGAGAAAGTATAAGTTGTGATTGCCTAGATATGCTAAAAGAAAAAAGTCTCATTTTTGAAAATAAAGGAGCACCACCCAATAAAACAGAAACAGCCAATTATATTACAATTACATATGAAAATAAAAAATTTGACAATTTTGAAATCAAAAATAATGAAAGATTAAAAATCAGTATTCCAAGTGATAGGGAGGGAAAATCGATAACAATATCTTGGAAAAAAAATTCTTCAGGAATTCTTATTTTTTATGGTCTTGAGAAAAAGCAAATAGCTAACTCTCAAAAAATATTATTTCTTACTGCAAATCTTAACAAAGGTGAAAAGCTCATAAATATTTTAAAAGAAAAATTGAATCCTGAAACATCTTTTATAAGTCAAAATTCATATCCAATTTATTCTAATTTCGAGCAAAATATTAAATCATTAGAAACTAATTTTTCTCCCATAAATAATGGTTATACTTATGAATCTACGGATTTATTTAGAGAACGTGAAAAATTTCTATATAATGCAGTGAACCAAAAATCCAAAGATCTACTTAGAATTAACATTTTCTCGAGTAAGGGCAAAGATTCGCAAATTCAGCATACAAATACCCTCATAAACATAAGACGGGAAAGATCAATTTTTAATATAAAAAATATAATATTAGATAGTATTAGAAAATCTAATTTCGAAGTATTTCGCTTAGATATAAATAACCCGAAGATAAATAATGTTTCTATAATTGCTGATATCATTGAGCAGTTAAAATCTGAAATAAAATTAATAGTTTTAACAGGTGAAGACTTTGATTTAAATAATAATATCATGAATTCAAACCAGAACTTAATTATTTCCTTTCCAAACAATGAAAATTTAGAAATAATTAGTGAAATTAAAAAGAAATTTAGCAACGTAAAATTCCAGCAAAATTTAGTCATGGAAGTTCTTCTAAAATTAATCAAGGAAGACAAAAATAAAGTCACATTTAATTTACCAAATAGTATTGTTATACAATCAAAAGATATTGATGCATTTATATTTAACAACGAAGACTTTATCTCGGATAATAAGTTTAAATTTTCCCTTGATAAAGCAAAATCTTATCAGAAGGAAATTGAAGATATAAGATTGAAAAATCAAATAAAGGATATATCATTTTCATTTATCAATTTAAAAACTGCAAAAATTAAACTTTTTTCAAAAGATAAAGTCCTCAGGTGCTTTTCCAACAAAAGTATAAAAAACTCAAACTTTGGTTACGACCAAAAACAAAATTATTTTACAGTGGAATTGAAAATGTCAGAAGAACAGAATATAGAAGAATGGGAGTTAAGCTGCCTTATTAATAGTGACAACTTTATTAATGAATATAAAATTGAACTTCTAAAGGATGGTAAACCTTTAAGCCCGACACAAATCGCAATAGGACAATATGTTTTGCATCCAAATTCAAATATATTAAATAATAATTTTATCGTATTAAATAACTCCAATGATTTTTCTCTTTTAAAAGCAAAATCATCCCCAAGACTCGTGGATAAAAGCTATACGGATGATCTTATGATTTGGTCAAATGAATATCCTGCCTTATCCCCAAATCTCAAATACTCTGTGACGTATGAAGAAAAAAAATGAAAAGAACTTATCAAGTTTTGAACAATAGACTTATCCTTTTGGGCGATACATATTCTATAAAAGAAGAGATTAAGCAAGCAGGGGGACGCTGGGATCCTGCTCGTAAAAATTGGTGGCTTGTTCCAAGCAAAACAAATCTTGATCTAATTGCAAATTTTGGATTTATACAACAAGAAATCCTAGAAGATAACAATCAAAATATTACTGTTATTGCAACTAAACACGACGAAGTCAGCAATGATTTAAGTGTTTCAAACTTTGTCTATATGATAGATTCTTTTGTTCGAAAAAACCTAGCGGAAAAATATTGGATTTTTGGTGAAGTCTCCAGTTTTAAAATAGCAAATGGACACACTTTTTTTGATTTATCCGATCGCGAAGAAGCTCAGATAAATTTGGCCACAAGTTTAAAGGCTACAAGTATACCTTGTATATTATGGCAAGGTAAAAGAAAGCTTCTTGCTGATAAAATCTCGCAAATATTGCTCCAAGATGGTTCGAAAATTAAAATCCGAGTCACCTGTGATTTTCGCAAAGAAGGCGCTCGGATCAATGCGATTATTGAAGACATAGATATTCAATATACTCAAGGAGATCTCTATCTACAGAGGCTTGCTATCATTCAAGACCTAAAAAAAAGAGGTCTCTACGACAAAAATAAAAGATTAAAAATCCCTAAGATGCCATTAAAAATTGCACTCATAACTGCTGAAAACAGCCGCGCTTGTTCTGACTTTATCGACGAATTGAAATTATCAGAAATCGCTTTTCGTATCACAATTTATGATTGCAATATGCAGGGTGAAAAAACTTCAGATAACATATGCAATGCATTTACTCAAATCGAACATAATAAATCAAAATTTGATTGCATTGTTATCAGTAGAGGTGGAGGGAGCAAACTGGATCTCCGCTGGTTTGACAATATTGATATAGCTAAAAAAATAGCTTATTCCTCGCTCCCTGTTCTAACAGCTGTCGGACATTATGATGATAAAAGTATCGCTGATGAAGTTTCTTGTATCAGTGAAAAAACCCCGACTGCAGCAGCACGTTATCTCTCTACAACAGTTTTGAACACACTTAATTTATTTTTCACCCGGATGGAAAATTTAAGCAGCCATCTTCTGCGCAAATTTGCTCGGGAAAAAGAAATTCTCAATTCACTCGAAAAGAAACTTGCCCTAACAGCGCGGAGAGTTTTACAAACCGAAAAAAGAAATTTGGAACGCCTTGAACAGCTATTGCGGATTTATAAACAAAGCACGCAACAGGCTTTGGGAAGAGGTTTTGCCATTGTTTACAACAGCAATGGTGAAATTATAACAGCACAAGATTTTCTAGCAGAAAAACCTCCTAAAAATTTAAAACTAGAATTCGCGAATATTTGCACAAATGAACATATCTTTGTAGATGTGTCAGTGAATGGGATTACCCTTCAAGAAGATAGAATCTGAGGAAGAAAAACAAATCTACTTCAAAGATAAATGAGAGAAGAATGGAAAATTCAAATTACGATGAACTTTTAGAACAGGCAAACGAAATTATATTGAGCATGGAAAAAGATAACCTATCTATCAATCAACTCTCACAGAAGCTCGAAGAGGCCTATTCACTCATCGAAAAATTAAAGCTCCAGCTTTTTGAAACAGAAGCCCAAGTCGAACAAATTATCAATTCACGCAACACCTTTAACAACTCAGATGAGGATTAATATGGATCTCAGCAGTCTTCCTAGAACAAAAATTGTTTGCACACTTGGCCCTTCTTCAAGCACAAAAGAAATGATTTCCAAATTGATCGATGCTGGAATGAATGTTGCAAGACTCAATTTTTCCCATGGCGATCATGCGGTGCATGCTGCTAACATTGCTTTAATAAGAGAAATATCTAAAGAAAAAAATGTACAAGTTGCAATATTACAAGATTTACAAGGCCCTAAAATTCGAACCGGTAAGTTAAAAAATGGTGGAGTTAATATTAAAAAAGGGCAAAAAATAACTCTTCGTTATGCTCCTGAACAAATTGATGATGAAATTCTGCCAATAGACTACAGAGAACTTGCGACCGATGTGAAAGTAGGAGCACGTATACTTCTTGATGACGGTCTTCTTGCCATGAAAATTATAGATATTAGAGGTTCTGATGTTGACTGCGAAGTCACACATGGCGGATTTTTGAAATCAAGAAAAGGGGTAAACTTCCCTGAATGTCACCTCTCAATACCAGCAACCACAGAAAAAGACATTCGAGATCTTCTTTTTGGAGTTGCACAAGGCGTCGATTATATCGCACTTTCATTTGTGCAAACAGCTGCAGATGTTTCTAAACTCAGAATGATGCTCAGAGCACTTGGATCTGAAATTCCAATTATCACAAAAGTCGAAATGCTCAGCGCAGTTCAATATATCGACGATATTTGTGAAGTTTCTGATGGAATCATGGTTGCACGCGGTGACCTTGGGGTTGAGTGTGGTTTTGCCAATGTCGCAGCTTATCAAAAGAAAATTATCGAAGCAGCTCTTAACAAAGGGAAACCAGTTATTGTTGCAACGCAAATGCTTGACTCTATGATTGAGCACAGACGCCCAACTAAAGCAGAAGTCTGTGACGTTGCGAATGCCGTATATGACCATGCCGATGCAACTATGCTTTCAGGCGAAAGTGCTTCTGGTAAATATCCAGAACTCGCTGTGCAAACAATGCGCGATATTCTAAATCGAGTTGATAGAAGTAAAAGTATAAGCCCAATTGAACCAGTTTCTATAAATCGTCCAGAAAACGAAACAGCAGCTGAAGTTTTCGCACGCACAGCAACAGAACTTGCTGAAAAAATGCAAGCTACAGCAATTGTTTGTCTCACTCTTACTGGCAGTATGGCTCGTTACGTTGCAAAATATCGCCCACAAACTCCTGTAATTGCTTTTAGTCCTCGCCCAGATGTTGTGCGTAAATTAAGTTTAGTGAGAGGTGTTGTTGGCGTATTAAATAATATTTTTTATGATTCTGACACAGCTTTTTCTGAAATCACTAAATATTTAGCAAAAGAAAAGTTTGTAAAAGAGGGGGATCTCATTTTAATAACAGGAGGTATACCTGTTACTCAAATGTTACCTAGCAATACGATGAAAGTGCATCGCATGACTAAAAACGATTTTATCTAAAATAAAATCGTTTTTATAAAAATAACTATTTAAAATAAAATCTTATAAATTATTATTTAATTCTAGAATAGGATCTTAATCCCAAAGCTGTGCGGGCTCTTTCAAGCACAGCATTGGCGTAATTGTTAGCGCGTTCATAGCCTGGCTCTAAGAGATCTTTTACTACTTTTTCGTTATTTAAATAATAGTCATATTTCTCTCTAAAGACACCAAAAACTCGCTCATGCTCATCCACAAAATCTTTTTTTGCGTGACCATAGCCATATCCTGTCCCTTTTTCGAGTCTATCGCTCATATAAGAGATAGCTTCCTTTGAAGCAAAAGATTGGAAAATTTGAAAAATTGTACATGTGTTTGGATCTTTTGGATCATCGAGACCTTTTGAATCCGTTTTTATTTCTTTTACTTTTTTTTCAATGTCTTTTTTTGACGCAAATATTGGGATTTCATTGTTATAACTCTTACTCATTTTGCGATCACCATCAGTTCCTATGAGAGTTGGTATTTCCCTTTCGACTCCTTTTGCTTCAATATAGACATCAGTTTCTACTAAATTATTGAATAACTTAGCCATGTCTGACGCATATTCAAGATGCTGATTTTGATCTTTTCCAACAGGAATAAATTGGGAATCAAAAGTCACGATATCGCTTGCCATTAAAACAGGATAATATAAAAGGCCAGCAGAAGCGTCTTTCCCGTTCGCTAAGGCGTCTTTATAGGCATGTGAGCGCTCTAATAGGCCTGATGCCGTAGAGCAAGATAGATACCAAGCATTTTCATGAATTTGAGGAAAATCGCTTTGTAATAGGATTGAATTACCATTTAAATTGAAGCCTAAAGCCAAATACAACGCAATAATAGAGTGAGATAACTCTCCTGGAGCCATAATTTTCGCACGATTTGTCAGCCCATGCCAATCAACACACATTAAAATAACTTCATTTTCACTATTATGGGATAATTCCATCATAGGTTTTATTGCACCAAAATAATTTCCAAGGTGAATTTGTCCTGTCGCTTTGATACCTGTAAGAAATCTTTTTCGACCTTCTAAAGTTTTTTGCGTAGGTTTATTCCTAGTTATTTGTGTAGATTCTTTCATTGAGCAGAAACTCCTAATAGCGAAAAGAACAGTAAAAACAAGATGAAATCCTAGCATGTCTATTTTTTAAAAACAATTGAGTGCATCTTCTAAATAAAAATGGTAAGCAAGAAAGGCTTCCTTTTCCCTTATTTTTATCGTAAGGGCTATTGACCACAGGGGAAAAGTTGACACTGATGGGGATTGTGTTTGTACAGAATAATGTGAAAAAATAGAACTACAAAGGTTCTAGCAAGTTATCTTAGAGAGGGTGATTATGACTCTAACCAAAGACAAGATTGTTGAATTAATTCGTTCCAGGACTCAATTTTCTTCGCAAGAAGCGAAAAACTTGGTAGAAACCATTTTAGAGTCCATTAAATCTAAACTAGAAAATGGAGAAGAAGTTAAAATTTCCGGATTTGGCAAATGGGTTGTGCGCGAAAAAAGAAGCCGTCCTGGACGGAATCCGCACACAGGACAGCGCATTGAAATATCTGCACGTAGAGTTGTTACTTTCCACCCCTCTGAAAAGCTCAGAGAGGCCGTAAATAACGCTAATCTTGATGATAGCAAGCTCGTAATGGCTGGGGCTGACGACGATTACAACGAATAAAAAGAAATATTATTTCTTTTTAGCCGTAGTCTTCTTTGCAACTCCAACTCTTTCTTTCAAAGATTTCGCAACGCGGAAGCTGATCTTTTTAGACGCAGGGATTTTAATCTCTTCACCAGTTTGTGGATTACGACCTTTACGTGCTGCGCGATCTTTGCAAGTAAGAATTCCGACTTTATCAATACGAACTTTATGCCCACCTGCTACATTTTCTTCAATAGCTTCAAGAAAAGCTGAAATTACTTCTTTAGTCATTTTCTTTGGAAGTTGTTCAAAACGTGCTGAAACGTCTGCAATGATAGAACTTGTTGGGACAGTTGTGAGTGTGCTTTTGCTTTTAGCCATAATAAAAATAACTCCATGTGTTAATTAAAAACCCGAATACTCGGAAATTTCTACTTACATTTCATTCCTGCTTAATGCAAGATTTGCAGCAAAAAAATCTGAAACAAAATGCCGAAAAGTTTTTTTATAGACAAGTGATATGTCCGAAAGAGTAAGAATCATCTGAAAAGAATGTTCTGAAATGTCATTGTCTCACCTTTTTAGGATTGAAATAAATATGGATATTTCTTCGCTCATATCTAGATATTTCCATTCATCAATAAACGATATGGAATTCCAAAAATGGGTATCTATCGCTCTGAAAGCTATTCTTGATTTCCTTGAGAATCATAATGGATTTAAAATCCATTCCGATAAATTACCGAGTGAAATTTCTAAAAAATTTATTTCCTCAAAAATTCCGGATAAAGGCCAAACGATCCCCATAGTTTTAAATGAAACTATTGAAAATATAATTAAAAATTCAGTTCACGTCTCGCATCCCGCATTTATAGGACATATGACAGGAGCCTCTCCACATTTTCTTTTAATTTGTGACCTAATTATAAGCGCTTTAAATCAAAATGTGGTAAAAATAGAAACAGCACTTTCAGCAACCTTTGTTGAAATGCAAACTCTCTGCTGGTTACATAGACTTATTTATGAGAAAAGCGAAAATTTCTATAAAAAAATTTTACAAAGTTCCCAAGTCGCAGTCGGCAATTGTTGCAGCGGAGGCACAATCGGAAACATTACAGCATTAGTTGCTGCACGAAATAATGCATTTCCAGAGATTCATAGAAAAGGTGTTTATTTATCGTATAAAAAAGCACGTTGTGATCGTGCTGTGGTGTTAGTAAGCGAAAGAGGACATTATTCAATTAAAAAAGCTTGTGCTGTCATGGGAATTGGCGAAGAAAACGTCATATCAATTCCCTGTCATCATTTTACAAATAAAATCAATATAACTGAATTAAAAAAAAGAATTAAAAATTTAACTCTTAATAATGTTAAAATCATTGCAATAATTGGCATTGCTGCAAGCACAGAAACAGGAAATGTAGATGAACTCTCAATTTTAGCGCGAATTTGTAAAGAAAATAAGATTTGGTTTCACGTTGACGCTGCTTGGGGAGGCGCAATTCTTTTAAGCAAAACTTATAAAAATTTATTGAATGGAATAAAATATGCAGATTCAGTTGTCGTAGATGGACATAAATTTATGTATCTTACGATGTCTCAAAGCGCTGTATTATTTAAAAATAAGCACTCATTAAACTCCATTCGCCAATCTGCTCATTATATCATCCGTGAAGGCAGTGTGGACCTCGGAAAGACAAGTATAGAAGGAAGTCGTCGATTTGATTCATTTAAACTTTGGTTTTCCTTCAAAGTTTTTGGTCGTGATGGATATGAGACTCTCATTAATAATGCTATTAAAAATGCTTTTATGCTCGCTCAGTTAGCTTCTGCTCATCCTTCATTTGAGCTCACAAGTCAACCCGAAACGAGTATAGTAACATATAGATTTATTCCAAAAGAGTTAAAGATGCGTATGGAATTAGCAAAGAAAATTCATTTTTTAGAAAATAAAAATTTTGGAAATGAATTGAAAAAATTTTATTTTGGAAAAAAGTCCGATTTTTTAAGAGCTACAAAAAAAATAAATTCAGCGCTCAACATAATCAATACTAACCTTCAAAAAGAACAGAGGAAAAACGGTAAAAGTTTTGTTTCTCGCACAACTCTTCAAACTATTTGGAAAAGTCAGGAAATTGTCGTACTGCGAGCTGTGCCTTTTCACCCACTCACAAACAAAGAAACTCTAGCCGAAATTCTAAGAGAGCAAGAAGCGTTAGGTAATAAGCACTTTGCAAAAATCCGCAAAAGACTTATGAAAGAAGAGGCTGAGGCCGTTCGTTTCTTTAGTGATTTTCTGATTTAAAGACTTAAGTCTCTTAGTATTGCCAAACTGTTAGGATGGCATAGAATAGATTGAGAAGGTATACATATAATCAAGACCGCAAAGGAGAAGCTCAATATGGCTGATAAAAAAACGACAAGCCGAACCTTACCGCTCTTGCCTTTGAGGGAATTGCTTGTATTTCCACACACAGTTGTCCCGCTGTTTGTTGGACGGGAAAAAAGTATTAAAGCTCTCGATGATGCAATGGCTCGAAATAGAGAAATTTTTTTAGCGGCACAAAAAAAACCAAAATCCAATGACCCCCTCCCCGAAGAAATTTATGAATTTGGAACAATAGCTCAGATATTACAATTACTCAGACTGCCCGATGGCACAGTTAAAATTCTAGTTGAAGGTAAAAAAAGAGGTCGCATTCTTAAATACACTGAATCAACAGATATGCTCGTAGTTGATGTAACAGAAATTCAAGAGCCTTCTGGTCGTTCCGCAGAAAACGAAGCTCTGGTACGCACTGTTAAACAAGCCTTTGACACTTATGTCAAACTGAATAAAAAAGTTCCGCCTGAAATGGTTTTTTCCATTTCGAGTATCGAAGACGAAAGCCGTCTTGCTGACACTTTAGTTGTTCAACTTGCAAATCTAAAGTTAGCTGACAAACAAAGGATTTTAGAAACAGTTGATCCAGCTAAAAGACTTGAAGAAATATTCAGCATAATTCAATCTGAAATTGAAATTCTCAGAGTTGAAAAGAAAATTAGAGCGCGTGTCAAACGGCAAATGGAGAAAACTCAAAAAGAATATTATTTAAATGAGCAAATGAATGCTATTCAAAAAGAATTAGGCAATGCCGATGACATTCGCACTGAAATTGCAGAAATTGAAAGCAAAATTAAAGCCAAAAAATTAAGCGATGAAGCTCGTGAAAAACTTAAAAAAGAAGTTAAAAAATTGCGCAGCATGAGCCCAATGAGTGCAGAAGCGACCGTGGTTAGAAATTATATAGACACTGTGCTTTCGTTACCTTGGGCTGATTACGCAAATACGATTAAAGATCAAAATTTTGCTGAAGAAGTATTAAACGAAGATCATTTTGGTCTTGAAAAGGTAAAAGAAAGAATTCTCGAATATCTAGCTGTCACGAGTCTTTCTAACAAGATTAAAGGGCCCATACTTTGTTTAGTTGGCCCTCCAGGTGTTGGAAAAACAAGTCTCGCAAAAAGTGTAGCTCGTTCGACTGGTAGGACATTTTCCCGGATTGCCCTCGGTGGCGTCCGTGACGAAGCTGAAATCCGTGGACACAGACGCACATATATTGGAGCTATGCCAGGTAAAATTCTCAATGCAATTAAAAAAGCAGGCAGCGGTAACCCAGTTATATTGCTTGATGAAATCGATAAAATGAGTTCAGACTTCAGAGGTGACCCATCGAGCGCAATGTTAGAAGTTCTTGATCCTGAACAAAATCATGCTTTTAATGATCATTATCTCGACCTAGATTACGATCTCTCTCAAGCTCTCTTTATAGCAACAGCAAACAGCTTAAGCGGAGTTCCCAAACCATTGCTTGATCGTATGGAAATTATATATTTAAGTGGCTATACTGAACAAGAAAAGATCAATATTGGACAGCAACATCTTATTCAAAAATCGATCAAAGCCAATGGTCTTGATAAATCCGAACTCAAATTTGAAAACTCTGCCCTTGAAGAATTGGTACGCTATTATACGCGTGAGGCAGGCGTTAGAAATTTAGAGAGAGAGATATCAAGCGTCTGTAGGAAAATTGCGCGAGAGTTATTGAAAAATCATAAAAAAACCTCACCCAAAACAACCTCAACAGTTAAAGAAACTACTGCTCAAAATAAAGAATCAAATGTGAAAGATATATCTGCTGCTAACAAAGAGAATGCTGCTAAAGATTCTTCACAAAAAGAAGCAAATAATAAAGAAACAAATGAATTAACAAAACTCTCAACTCTTGAAGGGGTAAAAGCACCTCTAGTCGATGCAGCTCTTGTGCAAAAATATTTAGGACCAAGAAAATACAGTATTGGCGAAAAAGAATTAAGCAATGAAATTGGCATTGGCCAAGGGCTCGCTTACACTGAGGTAGGAGGAGATTTATTAGTCACAGAAGTTGCTGTTATGAGTGGAAAAGGAAATCTAAAAATCACAGGAAAATTAGGCGACGTCATGCAAGAGTCTGCCCAAGCTGCCTTTAGCTATGTGCGTTCTCGTGCTGCATTTTTGGGATTAGAGGAAGAATTCTATTCAAAAATAGATATCCACGTGCATTTTCCTGAAGGTGCAATTCCAAAAGATGGCCCAAGTGCAGGCATAACAATGGCAACCGCTCTTGTCAGTGCTTTGACTAAAAAGCCATTCAATCGTGAAGTCGCTATGACAGGCGAAATAACACTGCGTGGACGTGTTCTACCAATTGGTGGTTTGAAAGAAAAACTTCTTGCTGCACACCGTGGTGGAATAAAACGTGTGATCATACCTAAAGAAAACGAAAGAGATCTCCTAGAAATTCCAAAAAATATTATCCAAGATCTCGAAGTTGTTCCAGTTGATCATATGGACACTGTTTTATTACATGCAATTGCTTGGGAACATGATGATGCATTAGAAACTCGCTTGAAAAATTCTCAAGCTCTTGCACTAGCGGGAGTCACCAGTACAAAGAACAATCAACCTTTAATTCATCATTGAAAAGCTTGAAATCACCAAATGACTTCCAACGATAATTATAATTTCATGGAAGATCTCAAGCAGCAATGGCTCTCTATGATAGACGCCATTGCTGATCCCCTTATTCTAATTGATAGCGATTACAATATAATAAGACAAAATAAAGCTTATTTTTACATGGTTGAAAATAATAAGTTAGATAAAATTACAAAAATACCTGGCAATAAATGTTATAAAATATTTGCAAAAAGAAATTCACCATGTGATCATTGTCTCGTTAATAAAGTAAATGAAAATGAAAAAAATATTAAATGGACAACTGATTGTCTTATAGAAAATAAAGAATTTGAGATACTTGTCCATTATGTTCCAGCAAATGAAAAAAATAATAATCTAAGATTTGTTGTTCATTATCGAGACATTTCTGACCAAAAAAACTTGCAAAAAACATTGGCTCATTCAGATAAGTTAGTTGCGATAGGCAAGCTTGCGGGTGGAGTTGCGCATGAAATAAATAGTCCACTTGCAGGAATTTTAGCATTTACACAAATAGTTTTATCAGAAATGGATGAAGAAAATCCGCACAAAGAGGATTTAGAACAAATAGAAATTGCGGCGCGAAAGTGCAAGGAAATCGTTGAAAATTTATTAAATTTTGCTCGACTTGAAGCACATGTAGAAGTTAAAAACGAAATTCAATTGCTTGATGAAATACAAAAAACTGTTAAGTTAGCTAAAGGATTATTAACACAAAAGAATATAACAGTAGTCTGGGATATTTTAGACAACCAAGATGATACAATTTATGGCAATAATGGCCAGATAGGACAAATATTTTTAAATTTAATTTCAAATGCAATTCAAGCAATGAAAAATGGCGGTGTCATAGAAATTGAAAAATCCACAGAAAATGATTTTGTCTGCATTAAAATAAAAGACACTGGTTGTGGAATCCATCCTGATATTATCAATAAAATATTCGATCCGTTTTTTACAACAAAAACTGTTGGTGAGGGAACAGGACTTGGTCTCTCAATAACTTATTCGTTAGTTAAACAGCATGGCGGAAGCATATCAGTAGAATCCGTTATAAACGAAGGAAGTGAATTTATCTTAAAATTTCCACTTAAAAAATAAAAAAGCCACCTCATATTGAAATAAGGTGGCTTTTTATGAAAGCAAATTATTTGCTTTCTCTGTGAAGCGTATGTTTACCGCAATATTTACAGAATTTTTTGAGTTCTAGCTTCTTTGTAGAAGCTTTTTTATTTTTTGTAGTGGAATAAAGATTATTGCCAGAACAAGAAATTTTTCCGTCACCGCTACAAATAAGCTTAATAATATCGCGCATTTAATTGACTCCTAGATTCTTTTTTTCATGTACGCGTTAAAAAAACGCAGTGGCGCAAACCCTACAAACAAAATCAACTTTTTGCAAGCAGTTTCTGTGAGTATATGATAGAGAAAATTCTTTTAAGGGCAAGTGGCACTCACATCTAGAGGTAAAAAATGCTAAAAAATAGTGCTCATATAGAAAATCTTCTGAACGAATTCAATCACGTACTTGAAAACTACAATTTAAAATTGGAAACAAATCCGGCATCTAGCGATATTTCCAATGAAATATCAAAAGCTTACATGTATCCTCTTCAAGCAGGCGGGAAACGCATACGTCCTCTTCTCGTCCTTCTTACGGCAGGTGCATTTGGAGGCAAAGATGGGCTTAAAACAGCTTTTAAAGCTGCTCTCGCTGTGGAAAAAATCCATACCTACTCATTGGTGCATGACGATCTTCCTTGTATGGATAATGATGATTTAAGACGTGGGAAACCCACAACCCATAAGATCTATGGCGATGCAAAAGCCTTGCTCGTTGGCGATGCTTTACTCACCCAAGCTTTTGCAGTTTTAGCAGAAACTCAATACTCTAATGTGCAAAATCAACATTATACCGCTTATTTGATTCAAGCATTGGCTAAAGGGGCAGGAGCAGAAGGTATGGTTTGGGGGCAGTGGCTCGATATCTCTTTAACTGGGAACAAAAAGGTAGTCTGGGAGCAAATGGAATTAGTTCATAGAAATAAAACGGGTAAAATGCTAGGCGCTTGCCTCGAACTCGGATTTATTTGTGGACTATCTGCGCAAAAATTAGAAATTAACCCTGCTCAATTTTTAGAGTTGCGTTCTCTTATCCATGAAGCTGGCATAAGTATAGGACTCGCTTTCCAAATCATCGATGATATTCTTGATATGACCAAATCAAGTGCAGAACTTGGAAAAACAGCCGGAAAAGATGAAACTCAAGAGAAGATGACCGCTCCGCATTTACTTGGCATGGAAGAAGCTGTTTCACTTGCAGCAAGCCAAACCGAAAGTGCATTGAGCATGCTCGATAAAGTATTTGAGAGTTTTTCAAATGAATTCTTAGAATATAAATCATTACTGATAGAGCAAATTAAAATGCTTTTACAGCGGTCACATTAAAAACTGTTAAAATTTCTTATATATAATGCAAATAATTCATCCTCTATTGTTAAAATATAATTTATAATAAATTAATTTTTATGTTTTATTAAAAAGAGGAAAAACAAAAATGCAAAAGAAAAATTCTTTTTATTATCTCTTCTCAATCTGTATCTTCGCATTTTGTATTTACTCATGCACTTCTGCACCACCCAAAGCTGTTTCAGAAGATGATTCACAAAATGGAACTGACGAAAAAACAGCTGATGGCAGTCCTGCAAATGGTGCACAAAAAAAAGCTCCGGCACTTCCTGATTTTGGCCAATTCGCTAAAATTGAAACAATCGATAATCTAGAGAATATCAATAAAGACCAAGAAAAAAGGCTGATAAAACTTGAGAAAGATAATAAAACACTGATGTTTCAAATCAACGATCTCATTCAAGACAATAGAATATCAAAAAAAGTTATAACTCAACTACGGAACGATGTTTTTAGTTTAAGTGAAATAATCTCAACAAATAAAAGGGAAATAGAAATAATTAAAAGAGGTTTACGCTCTGGTATTTTCGAAGACCTCAATGTTTCAAGCAAATCACCCTCAAGTTCCACCGGGCAATCCATGTTTCCTGATATTCTAGAAAGCCGCTATGGGCTTGAAGAAAGACCCAACTCAATCTCAAAAGACGGTGGAAAAATGGAGGTGACACAGCCTTCTTCAAACCCAATGAGTGCAGCACAATTATTAGCAAATGCAGAAATTAAGATTCAACAAGCTCAATTTGGAGAAGCAATTGTCACTCTTGAAGAAATGAAAAAAAACTTTCCAAATTATGATGACTCTGGGAAATCCAATATTTTAGCTGCTGAAGCATGGTTGAGAATGAGCGAGTACAACAATGTTTTAAATGAATTAAAGACATTTTATTTAAAATATCCAGCCAGTCATGAACTCTCACATGCTAAACTGCTAGAAGGACAAACATATGAAAAAATGGACCGAAAAAATAAGGCTTCCGATCTATATCAAGAGGTCATTGCCCTTGCACCACAAAGCAATGATGCACAAAATGCCAGAGAAGGCATGCTGAGAATGCGTGATTCAAAATGAAATGCAATATTATTAATGAATTAACTTGATAGTAAATGAATATTTACTCACTATCTCAAAATGGATATTAAGATCTCCAAAGACTAGTACACTCATTAAGTATATATAATTATTAATTTTTGTATAATATTTCCTCTTCATTTTAAATTGTAAGTCTAAAAAGAATTGAGTTTTTTCTTGCACTTTAGCTAAGATCATGTTATGTCTTCGGCATGGAAACCTACAAGGTAACCCAAGAGTATTGTCGTTCGGACAGTATTTTTGTCCTTCCTTAAAAGAGAATAATAACCTTCCTTTTGAACTCTTGCCTTAGCATTGTCCTTTCTCATTTTCCTATCACTTTCTCTCCACCGAGAGACGACGAAGCCGCCGGTTTCCGAACAAAACGGCGGCTTATTTTTTTTCTATTTATAAAAACTACACAGTTTTTGTCACACCTGTTTTTTCAAACACTTCTTCTTTTGCAAATTTTCTGAGTTTAATTAAATTTTGATCTATTTTTTCTACGTTTCTCGAAATAGTAGCGATCATATCATTAAAGTTTTCATGATCGAATTTGGGATCGGCATATTTTTTTTCTTTCACGTCATCGCTTAATTCTTCTAAAAAACCTTTCGTAACAAAAAGAGCATTGTTAATATCATGAATAATTTCTCTTAAACGCAAACTAACCATGTTAACAATTGCTTCTGGTGTTTGCATTTCAGACATAAATCTTTTGCTCCTTATTAAAAAAGAACTTAATTAATTTATATTAAGAGAGTTTTTGACTTTTTGAAATGTAATGTTCAATCGCTTTTGTCACTAGCCTGACACATTTACCTGTCGGACCACTTTCGGACCAAAGCCCTATAGAACGATCCGACCACATAAAGGTATCTATGTGGTTCCATTTATCTATTGTTACAAATTTTTTGAGAAAAAGAGCTGCCGTAATAGATCCTGCATAGCTCGAAACACTTCCATTCATAAAATCGGCAACAGAGGAATCGAAGTAAGAACCATAGTCTTCAGGCAGAGGCATTGACCAAACCCAATCTCCAGTTTCGACTGCTGCATTTTGCAACACTTCAGTGGTTTCAGTATGATTGCCAAAAAGTGAATCAACTGCAGTCCCCAAAGAAATCCGTGCAGCACCCGTGAGTGTTGCTAAATCAATAAGCCAATGAGGCTTTTCTTCGCAAGCAAGCGAGATTGCATCGGCTAAAACAAGTCGTCCCTCAGCATCGGTATTATCAATTTCGACTAACAAACCATTTCTTGCTTTATAAATATCCCCAGGACGCATTGCTTCACTTGAGATCATATTTTCTGCCAAAGGCAACCAACAGGTTAAATGCAATGGCAAATTCATACGAGAACAGGCCACAAAAATTCCCAAAGCAGCTGCCGCTCCTCCCATATCTTTTTTCATGTTTCGCATATTTGCCGAAGGTTTTATGTCATAACCACCCGAGTCAAACGTTATTCCTTTGCCAACCAAAGCTATGTGAGGAATATTTTGCGACAACTTTTTGGGAGAGTATGTTAATTTAATCAGTCTAGGTTTAACCACACTGCCTTTTCCAACAGCACATATTAGCCCGCAGCCTTCTTTTTCAAGTTTTGCGTAATCCCAATTTTCTATCTGAATATGATTAGGATCTCTTAATTTTTCACATTCATTCTTGACTAATATTCTAAGAATAACCTCGAAAGTTTCTGGATTTAATAAATTGGGGGGCATATTGATAAAAGTTCTGGTATAAGTCATGGCATCGGATAGTGCAATTGCCCTTTGATAACATTCATGTGAAAATATTTTTTCAGATAGAATAATCTTCTTTTGCTGCTCACTTTTCTCGTTAACTTTTTTAATTTTATTAGAAATAGATTTTTGTAGTAGGCCAACTATGAATTCAGAATTATTTTCTGCAATAAGATTTTTAATATCATCTGATAAAGAAACTAAAAATGCATAAGAATTTTGCTTCTGTATGATATATGCAGAGATTTGTGTGGATAATATACTACCAATATAACTTGCTATATGGGCTCTACCTGGTTTCTCATGGGATAATTTTTTCGGCTCATTTTTTGGGACAACAAAAAAAAACTCTTTGCCATTCGAGTCGTAGGGATAAAGAGTTTTTAATTTAAACTCGCCAAAAATCTTGCGCGCAAACAAATATAAAGATGAATTGCGATAAAATTCATCTTCACTTAAAATATTGACTAATATACCATCTGTCCCTTTGGCAAAACTATTATATTCTGCATCAGATAATAATTCGACATTTAATGAAGAGGATAACAAATAATCCGAAAAAAAATTCATTTTAATTTTCCACCTTGTGAACTGAGAAGCGTACGTTTAAGCACTGTTCTGGATTCTCCTTTTTTTGCTAAGACAATATATCTTTGCATAGCTACCTTACGAGCAGCAAGGAACTGAGCATAAAAATTGGTGGATGCAAATTTAAATGAAGGAGAGTCATAATGATCAATTATTTTACATAAATCTCGCGACCCCGTTTCAGAAATCGCGCGCAACATTCCATTAACTCCATGATTATAAGCAGTTAAAGTCAATGGCCAGCTTTGTATTTTTTCATAATCTGATTTTAATATTTTCATAGCAGCACGAGTCGAGATTTTTGGATCCGTCCTTTTACTTACAAATGCTTCACCTTCTATGTGTCGCATTGTGCCTGGCATAATTTGCCAAAGACCTTCTGCACCCACTTTAGAACCAGCTCTTGTATTATAGCTACTCTCTACGTGAGGTAAATAAGCTAAATCTAACGGTAGAGCACTTTTCTTAATTTCAGGAAAAATAACAGGCATATGTATTAAACTACGCTGAATTCCTTCTTCAAATTGAGATTTCAGGCCTGATTGAATACGAATATTGTCTTGCGCTATTATCAGATTTTTCTGCGTTAACTCGCCTTTACGAAAGAGTTTTGCAATATTTCTTTCGGCAATTGTCCATTTCTTTGGAGTTTTCAATTTTTTAGAAAGACTATCCAATAAGTTAACATATTTTTCCCTCTCATTTTTCACAAACTGTGTTCTCAATGCTGCATTTTGTGGAATTTTTATTTTTGCATATACACGATTTAGTTTATCTTTATCGTGGATAAATGCTTCATTTGTATCAATTTCTATATAAACTCTTTTCCAAAAATTAACATTATCGACGATGCACGGGAGCATTGGAAAATTTTCGTTGTTTACGGGTGCTTTTTTTATTGACGCTATATCTTTTTCTTTTTTTTTATCTTGTATTGACCCAACTTTAATATTCCTTTGTGCCCGATTTACTTTTAATGAGGGAGGTGGTGGAGGAATATCAAAAAGATCTACATTTTTAACTTCTTTATTTTCAGCAATAACTGTATTTTTAATTCTCTTATTTTGTTCTTGTGTAATACTTGCTTTTTTATTATCAACAGAATTATTTTTTAATTCTGCATCTAAATTTTGATTGACAAGTGGATTGTAATAAAGCACTGGATACTTGCCTTCTTCAGGTGGCAAATCGATTTTGAGATCCAATGCAAAAGTTTTTGCAAACAGAGCAACCTGCGAAATTATTACAATCGTAGAGAAAACTGACTTTCGGTTCATTTGCAAATTTTTTAGAAACATATTAAATCCTCGGAAAGAAGCAGATTTCTGCTTCTAGCTTAAAACAACAACATGAAAGGCATAGTATGTTTCGCATATTTAAGTGGTTTTTACCAGTCTTTTTTAGCGTGCTATTGCTTTTCATACTTGAGCTGATCCTACATAAAGCTAAAGTACCAAATTATATTATCCCACTTCCATCTCAAGTTTTCGATGTCTTGCTGACTGACTGGGAAACAATTTTACAGAATACATCCACAACTTTAAAAGAATGGATGATAGGTGTCGCTCTCGCTATTTTGCTAGGTCTGCTCCTTTCGATTTGTTCCTTTAGATCAAAAATATTTCATTCATTTATTTCACCTATTTTAATTATTTCTCAAAGTGTCCCTTATCTTGTTTTCACACCGATACTCATGATCTGGTTCGGTTTAGGAATAGCACCAAAAGTAATTTTAGTTGTATTGACTTGTTCATTTCCAATTTCACTTGTTTTACAACATGATCTTTTAGAAGCTAAAAAAGAATATCATCTTGTTGTTGAAATGCTTTATATAAAACCAATAAAGGCATTTTTTCATATTTATCTACCCTATTCCCTACCTGGTTTTTTTAATGCTTTAAAAATCAGCGTAAGTTATTCATTTGGCTCAGCAGCTTTAGCTGAACTTATGGGAAGCGAAAATGGTCTTGGTGTTTATTTGTTACGATCTCAATCAACATATAGAACTGATAAAATGCTTGCAGCCGTTTTCGTAATTGTTGTTATAAGCATTGCTAGCACATCTTTGGTGTCACTCATACAAAAGAAAGTAATCTTTTGGAAAACAGCAAAGCATTGAATAAATAGGTAATTTAAATTATGATTCAGATTAATATAGATAAATACTCCTATAAAAATAAAATACCTGTTATTAAAAATATAAATATTTCATTGTTAGAAGGACAAATTACAACTGTAATTGGTGCTTCAGGCTGTGGAAAATCAACATTCCTGCGTGTGCTTATGGGGATGGAAACTGGCGCAATTGGCCATATTTTACATAATAATAATTTATTTAATTTTAAAGAATGGAATTCTAAACAAACATTATTTTCAATGGTCCCTCAAACACCATTACTTTTTCCCTGGAAAAATATTCTTGAAAATATAAAATTAGCAATTACAAAAAAAAAGGAAATTACAGAAAATAAAAGTAAAGATGAAATTGCTATAAATGCTTTAAAAATTGTACAAATGCATGAACATGCTTTAAAATATCCTGATGAAATTTCTCTTGGTATGGCACAACGTGTTGCCTTTGCAAGAGCACTTGTCCTTGATACAAAAGCTATATTATTAGATGAACCATTTGCTTCTTTAGATGCGCACACGAGACGTCTTTTACAAGATTGGTTACGGGTAAAAATAAAAGAAACAGGAAAATATGCCATTCTCGTCACTCATGATGTGCGCGAAGCTCTTTTACTGTCAAATGAAATTAATGTTCTACAAGGAACACCTGCTGAAGTTTACAGAAAATTTAACTATGATGAAATAATATCGAATGATAAAAATTTAGAAGAAGATATTTTATTAATTTTAGGAAAAAACATTTAAACTTAATGTGATATTTTTTTAATAAAATGTGAACTACTTGTTTTAGTGTTTGATTCATCAAAAACATCACAAGCCAACTGAAAGTCATCAATATCTAAAAAACCTTTTTCATTTAAAACATCTTTTAATTTATGAAATGAATCCATGAGCAATGTATTTTGTTCGAGCAAGCCATCCATTTCCGCTCTTAATTTACACACTTCCCCACCAATTCGTGTCATTGTATCAAAGATCTGTTCAATTTGTTTTGAAAAATTGACATTCAGGCCATTGTCATCGGTCACATTTCTTGGAGATTCAAGATCGAGAGCATAAGAGTCAAGACCTTCCTCTCCAGCTTCTTCATATGTTTCCTGAGGTATGTTGGCCATTGGTTCCCCTTCCAAATAGAAATCGGCAAAGCTCTTTTATAACATCTCCCCTTGTCGGATGGATTTAACTTGAAATAAGAGGAAAGAATTGGCACCTTGTTTCTAAAATTGGCACAGACCTGAGAGGTGTGTTAAAAGACCTCTGGTTTAGTATGTGTTTACTTTGTTGAAAGGATAAATTCTTAGTCATGTTAAATATTCTCAAGTCTCTCTTTGGAACCAAAAACGATCGAGAATTGCGCAACACTGCGCCAATCCTTACAAAGATAAATATGCTTGAAGCCAAAATGCAATTGCTCAGCGACAACGAACTCAAAGCCAAAACAGTAGAATATAAAGCTCGTTATAAAAAGGGAGAGACACTGGATTCACTTCTTCCAGAAGCTTTTGCCACTGTTCGTGAAGCCAGTAAACGTTGCCTTGGCAAAAGACATTTTGATGTTCAGCTTATTGGTGGTTTTGTACTTCACCAAGGAAAAATTGCAGAAATGCGCACTGGTGAAGGAAAAACCTTAACAGCAACCGCACCAGTCTATCTCAATGCGATCTCTGGAAAAGGCGTGCATGTCGTAACCGTTAACGAATATCTTGCATCGACTCAATCCGAAGAAATGGGACGTTTATATAGTTTTCTCGGCTTAACAACGGGATGTATACTTTCTGGCATGAACGATCACCAGAGACAAGAAGCCTATGCTTGTGATGTCACTTACGGCACCAATAACGAACTCGGCTTTGACTATTTACGAGATAATATGAAAGTTCGCCTCGAAGATTTTTGTCAACGTGGTCATCATTTTGCAATTGTGGATGAAGTGGACTCCATTTTAATCGATGAAGCTAGAACGCCACTGATTATCAGTGGTCCTTCAGACACGTCCTCAGATAAATATCTTGTTGCAAATAATGCAATACGTGGATTGAGAAAAGAAATTGATTACACCGTCGATGAAAAATCTCGTGCATGTGCTTTAACTGAAGCAGGGATTTCTAAAGTTGAAAAACGTTTAAATATAGATAATCTTTTTGATCCTGAGCACAATGAGCTCGTTCATGCATGTAACAATGCACTGCGCGCTCACGTTCTTTTCCGCAAAGATGATCACTATATCGTGCAAAATGGACAAATAATTATTGTTGATGAATTCACAGGTCGACTTATGCACGGTCGTCGCTTTTCAGACGGATTGCACCAAGCTTTGGAAGCAAAAGAAAATGTGCAAATTCAAGCCGAGAATCAAACTCTTGCGCAAGTGACACTGCAAAATTATTTTAGAATGTACGAAAAACTTTCTGGTATGACAGGAACAGCTGATACCGAAGCTGTCGAGTTTCACAATATTTATAAATTAAATGTTGTTGTCGTTCCTACAAATAGACAAATGATTCGTAAAGATCACGATGATGTTTTATTTTTAAAACAGACAATTAAATTCAATGCTGTTGCAGATGAAATTGAAAAAATTCATAAGACTGGTCAGCCTATTTTAGTTGGTACAGTGAGCATTGAAAAAAGTGAATTGCTCTCCGAGTTATTAAAAAAGAAAAACATCAAACATCAAGTTCTAAATGCAAAACATCATGAACAAGAAGCGCATATTATAGCACAAGCTGGCCAAAAAGGCCGTGTTACATTATCCACTAATATGGCTGGCCGTGGAACTGATATTATTTTGGGCGAAGGAGTTGCTGAACTCGGAGGACTTTACGTAATCGGAACCGAGCGTCACGAAAGCCGAAGAATTGACAATCAGCTGCGCGGACGCTCGGGTCGCCAAGGAGACCCAGGTGCAAGTAAGTTTTTTCTTTCTTGGGAAGATGAACTTATGCGCAGATTTAATAACAAAGCAAATCAATTTATTATGGAACGTTTTGTTGGTGATGAGGCAATCCACGACCCTCGCTTAACCAATGTCATTGGTAAAGTGCAAAAACGAGTGGAAGGTTTTAATTATGATATTCGTAAACAACTTCTCCAATACGATGACGTTTTAAATCAGCAAAGAAAAGCAATTTATGCAGCTCGTATGAGGATTCTCAGAAAAGAAAATGTAAAAGAAATTCTTGCAGGAGAACCAATCGAAAAATTTGCCCGCACTATTTGTGATGATTTTGCTCCACCTTCAGGCTTACCAGGCGAAATAGTGACTGTCGATTTTCGTAATTTAGAAAGAGTCCTTTTTCGCAGTTTCAACAAAGCCATTCCGTTCAGCGAAGCTGAAAGAAAAAATAACGAGATTACGAGAGATGAATTTTATGCATTGATTAGCAAGAAATTAATGACTGAATACGAAGAGAAAGAAAATCTTTTTGGTCAAGAACAAATGCGTGATATTGAGCGCTGGGTTATGCTACAAACCATAGACTCTTGGTGGAAAGATCATTTATTAAATATCGATCATCTTAAAGACGGGATTGGTTTACGTGGTTATGCACAAAAAGATCCATTACAGGAATATAAAAACGAGGCTTTCGAACTCTTTAAAAGACTCATCAGTGCTATTAAACAAGATTCGCTCCAAATGATCTTCAGAGTTCAACCAAATTTAGCAGAGAAGTTTATTGCTGAAGCTAAAGCAGAAGTGGAAAAGAAGGCCAGACTTGAACTCAAAAACTCTCAAGCAGAACATCAAGATCCAGAGGATGCATTTGAGCACAAATTAGAAGAAAAAGAAGAAATTGAACGCAAAAAAGCTATGTATAGCAATTTAAATACAATTTAATTATTATAAAAAGATTATCTAAACTATTTAAAGAAGCTAAGAAGCGACTCTTTTGGGCAACACAAATATAATATTTGTGTTGTCAGATATTTTGTCGAATTTTAGATACCCACCTTGTCTATCGATCATATTTGAAAGCAATTTAATATCAATAAAATAGAATTGATTGTGAAATTGATGCTTTGGTATAATATCATCTTTATGAAATAGACCCCTTTCAAAACGATTGCAACTATCCATAAAGCAAAATTCTATTCTATCTGTAAATTCAGTAAGCAATAACTCTATCCATTTACATTTTTTGTATTTTAAAATCTTTATCGAATTATTTATTAAATAAAGAAGTATATATACTATAGATGAAGGCCTGCATTCGAATTCAAGATTGGGATCAACATCCATCACAATATTATATTGAATTTCATGACTTTTAATTTTATCTAAGAAAAATAAATTCACAGTTTCAATTATGTTGGACATATTTGTTATTTGGATATTATTTTGAGACAAATTTCTATATAATGTTTTAATGGAGTTTATTTTTTTCGCTGTGTTAAAACTTTTAACTGAGATCGATTCGACATCATTAAGAACAATATTTTTATTGAATTCCTTCCGAACTAAGATAGATGACGTTTTTATTGATTTTATATATATATCAGCTAATGTTCTATTAACTTCATTTAATACCTGCACAGTTAATACATTACAAAAAACATTTTGTTCATATTGAAATAACTTTTCATTTTTTAAACATACTTCATTTATTAAATTTTTTTCTGCCAATTTTTTATTGATTTCATTTCTTTTATTTTCAAGCAGAAGCATTGCATATTTCGCAAGATATTTTAAGGAAATAATTTGATATTTTGTGACCTTTTTAGGTGTTTTTCCTAATACACAAAGCGAGCCAATTCGATGACCTGAATGAGTAATTAAAGGTGCGCCAATATAAAATCGAATATTTCGTTCCTGCACGGCAGGTATTTCTGAAAAACGATGATCATTCAAAGTATTTGACACAATAAAAACATCATCACTTAAAATAGTATAGTTACAGAAAGAGCAGTGTCTAGGCACTTCTTTGATTGAATATCCCATACTTGAAATAAGTTGAACACTATTTTCTTGAACAAAAGTAATTGCTGAGATAGGACACTTAAATATTTGCATAGCTAGAAAATTAATTTTTCTAAAATCATTTCCAATAAGCTCTTGCAAAAAGTTGTAGTTACGGAGGACTTCTAAACGTTCTTTTTCATCATAAGGTATTAAATTAACTTTATTATGTGTAGGCTGAGATAAGCTCATATGATTTTCCTGAAAGCAAAGATATAATAGTCATTTTTAAAATAATTATTATAAAAATATTCTTGTCTTAATTTAATTCATTTTTAATAATTTTATTTATATTAATATATATAATAGGCACTAGCCCTTATTGTAGAAAAACAAATAAACTTGCAAATAAATCACTTTCTATTAACAAAAGCGTTAAATTATTCATTAAGACAAAAATAAGATACTCTAAGAACCATACAACAATAACTTTTTAATTTTAAAAGAAAAATTAAAAAGTTATATATTACTCAAAATTACTTCTCTTTGCCTTAGCTTTATTCTTGATTTTTAATCTAAAATAAAACTTCAACAACTTACAATATAAATTCTCATTTCAAATTTGACAACAAAATAGTGACATAATTTTTAAAATATATGTAAATTCTCTTAATATCCCAAAAACATTTGTCTTTAGTGATTTAATTATTAGTCTACCACTTATAAAAATTGACAATTAAACAAAATAGGACAATTATATTTATGGTAAATATGCCCAAGTTTATTATTACAAAAACTTAGGCAAAAAATTATCTACTTTAAATTAATTTTAGGAACTTATATGTTTGGCAAGTTATTCAAGAAAAAATCAGATAGGGATCTCATCGTTCTTCTACTTTCTATTTTTTTTGGAGGTCTTTGCGGGTATTTTGTTCCTAATTTTATTCAATCAATTGAGTGGATTGGCAAAATTTTCATGAACACACTCATGATGTTAGTTTTGCCCCTTATTTTCCTTGCACTCGTAGGCGCAATTACTTCATTAAGCGATATTTCTAAATTAGGATCCCTTGGTAAAGTAACAATTTTAATTATTATTATAAATGTCGCCTCTGCGGCTCTTATAGGATTGTTACTAAGTTTGTTTCTTAAACCTGGCATAGGTGTTAATCCAAGCCTGATGGGACATGATTTACAAGCATTATTAACTGACTCATCAAAAAACTTAGGCTTTTCTGAATTTATTCTTGGAATGTTTCCCGCGAATTTAGGTGAAGTTGCTATACGCTCACAAATACTCCCGATCGTTGTCTTTGGTATATTTTTTTCAATTGTAGCATTGCGTATGCTTAACAAAAACTCTGTCTCAATTGCTTTAAAAGTTTGCAGTGGTTTTAAAGAAATTCTAATGGGTATGATTTCTTTTGTTATGAAACTGACTCCAATTGCTCTCTTTTCCCTGATTGGTAACTCAGTTTCTTCTTCACTCTTAAAAGGAAACTTAGCTGAAGACATGCTAGGTATCTTCAAGTTTTTAATTATATTTCTTTTAGGATGTGTGATACTCTGTGTTTTACAGTTTATTATTTTAAGAATTCTTTCTGGAAAAAATGCCAATACTTTTTTGACTCAGTCAATTGGTTGCGTCTCGACCGGTTTCGCAACGGCTAGCTCACTCGCAACTCTACCGGTTATGCTCATAGCTGCAGAAACTCAAAAAATCGATGAAACGATTGCTAAGTTCGCCCTTCCTTTAACAGTAGTATTTAATCTTGGCTCCTCTGCTTTGTATGTTTCGTCTGCGACTCTCTTTGTTTCTCAAGTCCTTGGCATTGAAATATCAGGATTAAACATTTTTTTAATTTATATTACCACCGTGATCACAGGTTTAGGGACGACTGGAATTCCAAATGCGGGATTTATTGCAACCGTCACAGTGCTGAAAACCATCTCAGTTCCACCCACTACTGTTGCTATTCTGTTTCCTATAGACGCTGTTTTAGGTCGAGTAAGGACATCAGTTAATATTTGGGGACACCTTGTTTGCACTAAATTAATCCAGATTTGGCTTACTAAACAGCGTTAATTATTTTGGACAATTACATTCTTTATTCTTCTCATTATTGAGAAATTGAATACCGATCCCAAACGCCTGGGTAAAATGATTAAACTCAAGTAAGCTCTGTCCATAGCCATAAAAATATTGAAAGTATAGAGAATAATCACGATAAAAATTATAAGATTGCGACGCAGTGATTTGGATACGATCGATATTTTCAATATTCTGTATCGAAACCTTTGTTTCGAAATCTCCAATTCTATAAGATCCAGTAATTTTTTCATAGCCAAGATAGTTTTCTATTTTTTCTGAGTGATGAGTAAATGTTGTTTCATTATCAACAGGCAAAATCCAAGCCATAAACTCAAATGAAAAATCTTTTTGATCATAATTATATTTCCCATACACTCGATTCCAAGACATTTCATAATTGGTACCTAATCCATTTGACTCATGGGAATAGCCTATACTCGCTTTATTATTTCCATTTATTTTATATAAAACAAAAGCTTCTGGATTATAATCGCTTGAGCGAAACCAAGGTCTAATTTCATATAGTTGCCAGAAAGATTTTAAAGTAAATGCCGCATTCAAAGAAATGTGCTCCCATTCATAAATAGGAGCATAGACACTCAATTGTGCTTTGAATTCCTTACTTTCAACAGGTTCATTTTCTACAGACATTTGATTGTAAAGACTATAATAGGGATTGACAGTATAATAATATGGTAAAATATAATTATCTTGATATAATTCAAACATAATTTAATTAAACTCAATAAATATTTAGTATTTAAAAATATCCAACATAAAAATTTAGTATTTTATTCATTTATTTGACATTATAAATTTTTCCTATTAGTAAGAATATTCATAAATATCTTCTAAAATAATAAAGATACTCTCTCTCTTTCGGTAGAAATAATGAGAACTTCAATGCGTTTAAAATTTTTAATTTCTTTGATATTTATTATCTTTCATATTCATGTATTTTCTGAGCAAATTCCCAATGATGAGCAAAAAAATATAAATATTAACGACGATGATAATCATTTTTTTGGCGGTGAGTGGTACATTTCTTGGGGGTACAACAAAGATTTTTGGCGCCCAACGGACATCCATGTTGTGCAAAAATCACTTAATAATGACTTTACCGTCCATAATGTCCATGCGGTAGATTATCCCCAGTGGGACACAGGCTATAGCATATTCACACCAGAAATAACAACACCACAATGGAATCTAAGAATTGGCCGATTTATTGATGCAAAAAGAAATTATGCTCTTGAATTTAGTTTTGATCACACAAAATTTAGCTCTGTTATAGATCAAAATGCTCACATTACAGGAACAATCGGTGGTCAAAGCGTCGATATGTATCAAAAGCTATCAACTAGTTATTTTCGGTATGATTTACACAACGGCGCCAACCATATTATGTTTAATATTGTAAGAAGATTTTCATTAGCAGGTGAAGTAAACCAAGATTACAGCCTCAATGCAGTGCTAAAACTTGGAGCGGGTATTATGCTCCCGCATGCAGACAACTCTATTTTTGGTATGCAAAATAATAATGGTGGCTTAGTTTTTGGTAATTGGTTTGGTTTAACCTCAGGTTGGTGGCAACTCAATGGTGTAACAACTGGGGTTGAAGCTGGCTTACAGTTCGTTTTCTGGAAACCTTTTTATTTAGAATTTACTTTTAAAGAAGCCATTGCAAGGATGTTTAATGTTCCTGTCTATCAAGGCGTTGCTGACCATGTGCTTGTGATGAGTGAATTTATTTTGAGTATAGGATATACCTTTAATTCTCGTTAATTTAATACTTAATTGATATAAATTTTCATCCATAAGTGAACTGAATCTGGCTCATACAAAATAAGTGATCATCCATAGATGTCCATCTAGGTCAGAAAACCCTCTAACATACATAAAACTATAATCATTCTTATCTAAAAGATGTTCATGCTCTGTAGCACCAAATTTGATTGCTTTTTTGACATAATCATCTACTTCTTCTTTCGTAGATACAGCAATACTTACATAAGTTTCCTTACGTGTAAGAGGGTCGCAAAGTTCTTTGACAACAATTTTTTTAAATACGGGCTCATTTATAAGCATAACGTAACAATTTTTCCCTATAATCATACATATTGCATTTTCATAGGTATAGTTAGAATCGAAGGAAAATCCCAGATTGCTAAAAAACTCTTTAGATTTATCTAAATCTTTTACTGATAAACTGACAAAAAATGCAGTATGCATTGAACACCGCTCTTAAAATTTTGTTTTTATCATATCATAGAAAATGGAGAGCAATGTCATAAAATTAACAGGCTTTTTGGAAGTACTCCTTCGGGGAATTTATAAAAACGGTTAGATAACCTTATTTGAGTTACTTGGATATTTTTGCAACAGAACTATAAGAATTGCACATTACATTCCTTGAAGAAGTATGCACGAACAATATACAATTTAAGGATGAATCTCTTAAAAACTGAAATCGCCTCAATCGCCACAATTACCCATACCTTCACAACAAGCACCTATACAATCGCCAAGCGCTTTAATAGGGGCACAAAATCCTTCAAGAACTCCTTCACAAAAAGATGCACTGCAATTTGCGCAACTTGAACTATCACCTATACAATCGCCAATCGCTTTAATAGGAGCACAAAATCCTTCAAGAACTCCTTCACAAAAAGATGCACTGCAATTTGCGCAACTAGAACTATCACCTATACAATCGCCAATCGCTTTAATAGGAGCACAAAATCCTTCAAGAACTCCTTCACAAAAAGATGCACTGCAATTTGCGCAACTTGAACTATCACCTTGGCAACAAACTGAAAGCCCACTACAATCACAAGTGCCGCAATCTGATGAACTTGAACAACAACTATTTCTTGATTTTTCATGGGAATTTGTAGCTTGAACACCGATAGCTGTTCCTGCAATGAGTCCTGTCGCTGTTGCTTGCTTAAGCAAAAGCGGTTCACTACTTTTTGCAGGCTGACTTGTAATGACTGAAACTGATTCTGGATATTTATTATATTCAATTTCACAATTATTTTCTGGTTTAGTATTTGATATTGAAGGAAGAGTAGATTTAGTTGGAATTGCTCTAAGATTTCTATATTCAACGCCAAATTGAATATTTTTATTGATTTTATTAAATTCTTCTGAAGATCGTTTCTCAAAGTTTAAAATAAACGCATGATTATCCATGCTATTATT
Source organism: Fluviispira vulneris (assembly GCF_014281055.1). NCBI lineage: Bacteria > Pseudomonadati > Bdellovibrionota > Oligoflexia > Silvanigrellales > Silvanigrellaceae > Fluviispira > Fluviispira vulneris. The sequence continues at coordinate 37,044 of NZ_JACRSE010000004.1, forward strand.
CCAACTTATTTGATATTCACATTTTAATCTATTTTCAATAAACCATAAATTTTTATTAGAATTATTGTCAAAACCAATTTCAACATTTCTAGCATTTGTGTTTGATAAAAAATGAAATTGAATATCTTCACATGGATTTAAAAACTCATCAGAATCAATTGACATTTCATCTACATTTGATTCTATATAATCAATACGCAATGTTTCAGATTGATTATTGATTATCGGTAAATCAATTGGGAAAAGCAAAGTTATTTTTGAATTTAAAAAAAGATTATTTTTTTTATAATTATCTACATCTAAATAAATAATATTATCAGTTATAGCCTTGAATGGAGCTGAATTGGCCTGGAGATTTAAAAAAAATTGATATAATAAAATAGAAAGCAAAAAAAACAAACGCATAAAAAGTAACCTTTATTAAGAAAATACAAATAATTAATAAACATTAATTATTTGTTAAAAAAATAAATCCTGAATTTAATATTCATATTTTGTATGATAGTCAAGCATTAAAATATCATAATTAAGAAATTAAAAACCAACTTTTAAGAGATATCCTCTCTGATACGGTAGTTGAGTTTTGACACCATTAAGCCCCCGTTTTTTGGTTTTTTATTTAAAAACAATGTCTTAATACTTTAAAATTATTGATTATTACGAAATAAAATATATAAAATAAGGTTAGTTTTTAAAAAACAAGGTATACATCAAGAATTCGAACAATTTGAGCCAAGGTAAAAAAGAGTACATTAAAAAAATCTTTTTTATCATAGTTAATCTTATTTTTATTCAAATACTAAGAATAATTTAATCATTATTAATCAACTTTCAGAAGTTTCGCTGAGCACAATTCATTTATGCAAATACACGAAGCCTAGCTAAAGTAACTTAGCAGAAATCATCAGTGCTCGTTAAATCGATAGTATATTGCATAAATCATAAAAGCTGCGAACAGTTTAAGTTAGAGGGGAGAGTAAGAGAATAGCTCTGAAGGGCATTTGCGGCCAGCAATTCTGCCCTGAAGAGTCTTTTCTTACTCTTACCCGTCGAAATTAAGATAAAACTAACTGATGATTTATGCACCAACCGTCGATTTTAATACTAAACGAAGTGATAATTTATTCACCACCATAATAAAAAAAGCCCCGCCGAAGCGGAGCCTTTTTGCCAAATATACTTTGCAAGAAAAACAAATTGGTTGCAGATGTTTGAAATTAGAAGCGGTAGTGAGCAAATGCTTTGTTTGCTTCTGCCATTTTATGAACGTCTTCACGTTTCTTAATAGCAGCACCACGGCGGTTTGCAGCATCGAGGATTTCTGCAGCAAGCTTATCGCGCATAGATTTCTCATTGCGTAAGCGAGAGTAAGAAATAAGCCAACGAAGTGCAAGAGCTTGTCTGCGCTCAGGACGGACTTCTACAGGAATTTGATAGTTAGAACCACCAACGCGGCGGGTACGAACTTCAACTTGTGGTTTCAAGTTCTCAAGAGCACGTTTGAAAACAGCAATAGCTTCTTCATCTTGTGCTTTTTGAGTTACGATTTCGATAGCGCCGTAGAAAATTTTCTCAGCTGCGCTTTTTTTACCATCTTCCATCATGCAGTTAATGAATTTAGTGACAAGTGTGTCACCAAATACTGGATCTGGAAGTACTTCACGTTTTATCGGGCGGCGTCTGCGTGCCATAGTTTAAATTCCTTCTAAAAAAAGAGAAACTTCAAAGTTTCTTTGAAACCTTTACTCAAAAGCAGAACACAGTGTTTGCTTCTGTTTGTTGTGTTCGCCATATTGCAGGCAGGGAGCAACAAATCTCACCTAGAGCGTAACTGTGCTTACTTTTTACCTTTTTTAGCAGGTTCAGCAGCCGCAGCGCCTCCTTTAGGACGTTTAGCGCCATAAAGAGAGCGGGATTGACGGCGTTTTGCAACGCCGGTTGTGTCAAGTGCACCACGAACAATGTGGTAACGCACACCAGGTAAGTCTTTTACACGACCGCCACGCACAAGAACCACGGAGTGTTCTTGAAGGTTGTGGCCTTCACCTGGAATATAGGAAATAACTTCAATACCTGTTGTCAAGCGAACTTTTGCAACTTTACGGATCGCAGAGTTTGGCTTTTTAGGTGTTGTTGTATAAACGCGTGTACAAACGCCACGACGTTGTGGGCACTCTTTGAGTGCTGGGGACTTGCTGCGATAAGCCTTAGGTGTACGACCACTCGCGACAAGCTGGTTAATAGTTGGCATACGAAACCTTTCCTTGTATGTATCCGTCTGTTTTTCTTACACTTAATCTATTTGGCTAAAGAAAAAAGTGTGCATAAAGTCGCCTTTTTGCAAGCTCCACACATTAGTGAGGATCTCCGTCAAAGTCAACCTTTTTTTATGAGACAAAAGTCCTTATAAAGTCAAATATTTAGACGGCAAAAAAGGCGGTGAAAAGCTTGCTAATCAGCCTGAATGCTTCTTTTAAAAAGAACATTTAAATGAAGCATAAATCTCAGTACCATTTTAGCCTGCAAAACAATTGACAGAATGAGCCTGAACTTCCTAAGCCAGAAAAATAAAATCATGCAAGTTTTAAGCTCAAGTTTATTAATATTATCAACTATTGTTCTTAGTAAGAAGCTAAATATTTCTGGAATAAAAATATAAGGAGCGGCTTCATGCTTTCAGGACTTGCGCGCAAAGATCTCTTTTTACCGGAGCAAAGCCCGCCACAAATGAATACAGGTGATGTCACCGTGATAAAAAAACCCAAAATGGAGAACCTGAACGCAGAAAAAGATATGCCGACATTTAAAAAAATTTTAGATAAATCATACGATGACAATACAAAACCAGAAGTAAATGAGAAAAGTGAAAAAGATGTTCCAGCAAATCCCCAAAAACAAAGTTCAATGAAACAGGAAGATTCTAAAGAGAAAAAAGAGGACGATATTTTCCCAAGTTTTTCTTTTCTGCCAAATTTATTCTTTTCATCAATGCAAAAGGAAGATAACTTTCAAGTCATAGCACCAAAGTATGATACTGAGCAAAATTCCTCTAAGATGATAAATGCTTTACAGCAAAAACCAGAAATGAGTCTGTTATATCAAAATCAATTCATTTTAGAGAAAGTTGAAGAAACTATCATCCCATATCGATCACCGATTATTAGCAAGCAAGATAATATTTTACCCACATTGATAAACGAAAGTTTTTATTCAGAAGAAAAAACAAACAAGATCATTACAGGTGATAAAAGCAATTCAGACAAAAATAATTTTATTTCTGTGGCTTTAAATTCATCAGAAGAGTCGACTTTCATTATTAATAACAGCCATAATATAGATGATCTCAGAAATGCAGTAAAAGATTATTTTCCAAATACAAAAGTTGAAATCATTCAAAGCAAAGACAAAGAAGAAAATATCCCGAATGAAAAAAATCAAGAAATTATTTCAACTCCAAAGATAGATAATAATACAGCAACAAATAATGTAAATAATAAATTCGAAATTATAATAGATAATTCAGAAAAATCACCCAATATTAAAACAAATGAGATCCAACAAAAAAACATCATTAAATCAGATATTAATCTCGAAAAAAATGATAAAGTTTTTAGCAGAAATATGGTTCAAGAAAAAGAAAATATAATTATTGAAAAACCAACTGGAAAAATAAATGGACAAATTGAAAAGCCTTTGGATAAAAGTAATTTTTTAAATTATTTTATTAATCTACTTGACAATAAAACAAGCGAAATTCCGCTTACAAAAACTGAAATTACAATTCCTCTTACCACAATTATAACAAATAATCCAAATCAAAGAAATGATAATAATAAATATGACATAGAAGAATTTATCACTATTCAATCTACTCCTGAAGAGTTAAAAGCACCATTAAAAAAAGAGGATACAAATAGTAAAGTTGACCCATTGCTCATGAAATTCGACGACAAAGCTAACAATACTATAACAAATGAGAAAGACTTAAAAAGCGATACTAAAATTGAAAAATCTGATATTGAGCTTAAAGTAACTCCAAAGAAAGAAGATAATTTAACAATAAAAGATAATAGAGATTTACCAATTGATAAAGGCAAAATTGAAGCACCAAAAGATTCCAATTTTAAACGAAATGAATCTTCAATGCAAATGTCACACTTTGAAAATTCATTTAAAAAAGAAGAAAAATTTAATGATGATAAAAAAAGTTTTGACGATAAACCCCTAATTTTAGAAAAAACAATTTCAGCTCAAGATAAAACTCCAATCGTTGTATCAGATAAAAACAATGCAGACTTTTCTTTGCCAATTGTAAGTGCCGCAACCAGGAAAGCTATTGATTTATCTACTCAACTTCAAGCGCGTGGAGGTGGTACCGCAAAAGTGAGTATACAAGATGATAAGTTAGGACAAATTGAATTAAATATACAAATGAAGAAAGATAGCAGTGTGAGTTTAGAAATTAAGACCTCAAGTAAAGAATTGAAAACATTTATAGAAAATGGAACAGATGCACTCAAGAAATCAATGGAAGTACAAAATATAACGCTTACTGATGTAAAAGTTTCCACGACTGAAAAATCATCCCAAAGCAATCTCAACTCGGGTGGGCATTTTAACTCAAACGACAACTTTAAACAAAATTCAGAAAATAATCAAAGCAATCAAAATACCAATCAAAATTTTTCAAATTCGTTCTCGAATCAAAACAATCAAAAGTTCTTTCAAAATCAGGACAATGACTTAATAATAAATCCTTATCAAACTGCAAATAACAACAATTTAAGCGATAAATTCAAAAAAGTGGAAAAAAATTCATTAACAAATATTCAACGTGGTGCAAATGGATCTATTAAAGTTTTAGCTTAAATATTTTATTATTGTAAATATTTCATGATGGAGACAAATATGTTCATTGGCGATGTTAAAGGTCCTGTTAAAATTCCAGATAGATCTGTAGAACCCCCAAAAGAAAGCAATTTGAAAGTTGAAAAAGGAGACGATTCTCCAAACTTTGAAAGAATGATTTCTGAATCTAATTTTGAAAAACAGGCAGAGCTTGAAAAAGAAAAAGCTGCTGCAGGAGGAGATTTTAAATTAGGTGAAAATAAAACAGACCGAGAATTCAGGCAACAACTTGAAAAAGTAACAGGAAAAAAGCAAGACAAAGCTAAAAATAAATTGGAGAGAGATGATTATTTAAATTTGCTCGTAACCCAACTCAAATACCAAGACCCTAGTAAACCAATGGAACATTTTGAGATGGCTTCACAAATGGCTCAGTTTAATACAGTAGAACAGCTTATGGGCGTTAATAAAGTATTAACTGAAATGAAAAAAATGCAGAATGACAATAAAGCAGAAAAACTCGCTCAATATTTAGGAAAAGATATAGAATTACAAGGTGACAAAATAAAACTCACTGCTGATGGAAAAATTTCATCTGCAAAATTCGAAATAGAAACACCGGCTGGCAATACGGTCGTCGAAATCAGAGATGAGCAAGCAAAACTCGTGAGAAGTATTCCAATGGGACCTAAGCAAGTAGGAGCTCATAAAATAACTTGGGATGGTTTAAATGACAAAGGGGTTCCACAACAACCCGGTAATTATACATTTAACGTCCTTGCCTCCACCGAAGAAGGTAAACATTTATCAACAAAACTTTCATATGTGGCTCATGTAGAAGGTATTACCGATATATTAACAGGTGGTAAATTAGATACAAATTTAGGCTCAGCCGATCCAACTAAAATTGTCGCAATACGCAACCCTGAAGAAGTGCTCAAGGTCTCAAAACCCATGAATCCTTATGCGCAGCGCACAGGTAAAGATCCCGCGCTCCTGAATAATGAAAATCCATTAAATAAAAATAATCCGCAAAATTTAACACAAAATACACAATTAAATCCTGCACAAATGGAAGAACAATTGATGCATCCACAGATGCAAAATGCACTCAATCAGCCACAGCCTATGCCTGAGCAACCACGCATGATGCCTCCGCAAATACAAAATGCACTCAATCAGCCACAGCCTATGCCGGAGCAGCCACGCATGATGCCTCCGCAAATGCAAAATGCACTCAATCAGCCACAGCCTATGCCGGAGCAGCCACGCATGATGCCTCCGCAGATCCCACAAAAAGTTGCGAATATAAGCCCACCTACCAATGGTGAGCCTCAACGCCTTATGCCACGTCAATCGCCAAAACCCATTGACAATTCAGGACCTAAAGAGGTTTTTGCCTCACAAAATAGTCCTGCTCCACGCCCCGCTCTGCAGAATAAAAGCGGTGAATTGCCTCCGCAAATTTCTCCACAACGTTACGGAGGGCCTCCGCCTGTGGCTGGAATCAATGGCAGATCGATTTGATAAATTCTATTTATTGATAAAGGACACGTGTCATGCCAATAAATTATGCCTTATTTAGTGCAGTCTCCGGTTTAGGGTCAAATGCAGATGGAATGTCAGTCGTTGCCAACAACATTGCCAATGCGAACACAAAATCATTTAAAACAGACAGAGCTGAATTTGAAGACATGTTCGCTGTGACGCTCAATGAAAGATCGCAATTAGGCCGTGGTTCTAGGTTGAGAAATATCACAACTCTTTTTAATCAAGGTGCTTTGACAAACACCGGGCAAATCACTGACTTGAGTGTACAAGGCGAAGGGTTTTTTATCGTTAAAAATGAAATGGCTGAAGTGAAAGAATCGAACGGAATGTTTTTTACCCGTCAAGGCAGCTTTCGTTTTGACCGAGATGGCAAATTGACAGATCCTACGGGCAGCCGTGTGCAAGGTTTTATGCCCGATCCCGACAGTAACAATCGCTTATCTGTCAAAATGACAGATCTACAAATCATCAGCAATGTGCTCCCGCCAAGAGCTACTTCCATAGTAAATGTTGTGGCAAACTTAGATGTGCGTGAAAAGCCCCCTCTTGATGAATTTGACCTCTCACGTCCATTGGATACATCGAACTTTGCAAGTGCAGTGACAATATTTGATAACTTTGGCTATGGGCGCCAAGCAGTAATATATTATGTAAAATCACCTGAACAGGATAAAAATGCTTGGGATTGGTATGCGACTGTCGATGGCCAAGAAGTTTCAGTCGATCCTCCACGCAATCAAAGAGGAAAAGTTTTACCTGCTGTTATAGCAAGAGGCAGAGTTGAATTCGATGAAGATGGAAAGCCGATATTACCCTTCTTAACAAAAGCAGGACTTCCGGTTGGTATAGACATAGTGAGCCGCACAGATGCTTTTGAGGTGCAATTCGTCAATGGGGCACGTCCACAAAAACTGCAATTTAACTTTGGGCCAACGATTGAAGAAGACTTAGTATTAGGTGCTCAAGGATCCACCAGTATTGCAGCTCGCTCAGGTATTTCATTTCACTCACAGGATGGATATGAAGCAGGATATTTAAAAACAATAAAAATTGACCTCGATGGTATGATCCGAGGGACTTATACAAATGGACTTGAAAGAAGACTTGGTGCCATGGCCTTAGCGACCTTTCCAAACAATCATGGATTGCAAAAGGTTGGACGGAATAACTGGATAACTACCCCAAAAGCTGGAGAAGCCCGCATAGGTTTGCCACAAACCGCTTCCAGAGGAAGCATATATTCCGCGAGCTTAGAGGAATCAAACGTGGATTTGGCTCAACAATTTGTGGATATGATTTTAACCCAACGTGGCTTCCAAGCAAACTCAAAGGCAATCACGACCACCGATACAATGCTCGAAGAAATAATCAATCTTAAGAGATAATTTTATTTGAATAGATTCTGCGCCGTGTGTTTAAAAATGAATACATGGCCAGAGTTATTACCTCATGTAAAAACAATCATATATGATAATATTTTAAATATAATAAAATATCTTAGCTTAATATTTGATTTTCTAAATTGAGGTGCTATCAGTACTTTAGTTAGCAATCTTTTCTTGCAATAGAGTTTAAGATCTTCTAACATTTTAAGAGTTCTTAAACTTGGTTTTATTGTATGAAAAAAAATGAAAAAAATATGTATTCTCGCACAGCTTGCTCTCATATTACTATTGGAATTTTTATCATTTTTTTTCATTTATTTTTGATTTTTTTATCTATTTATATATTTAACATTTTTAATGCTAATATAATCGTAAAAATTTTCTTGGGTATAATAATCATTTTTTTTATTGGCACACGCATGCGTGCACTGGGAAATATCATTCATGAATGTTCCCATAGCACCTTTGTTCCTTCAAGAAAACATAATATAATGTTAGGAAAAATAATATGTTTCATAGATATCTCAGATTTCGATGCGTATAAAAGAGATCATTTTTCTCATCATCGCTATTTAGGAGATCCTGAACGGGATGAAGATTTTAAAGAAAGAAAAAAAATTGGTATATTTAAAGATGATAAACTACATTTTTTTAGGATTTTATTGATAATACTATCTTGTAAAAATTGGTTTTTATTACTTAAAACAAACAAATACTTAATGAGCATTCTTTATTTTAAACACAAAAAAACTTTTTATTATTTAATCTATTTATTTTTGCTTGGCTTAGCTATCGGATTTTCGAATTTATTATTGTTTATTATTCTTCCATATATTTCCAGTTACCAGATGATGAAACTTTTATCAGATTATCTTGATCACGGAGCTATTTATTTTAAAGAAGCCACTGAGGAAAGAACACGCAATCATATTTTTTCCATCGCAATACTCAATTGGATTTTCTTTCCCCGTGCTGACTGTTTTCATTTAGTACATCATTTGTATCCTACGATTCCGACAAATCAATTAGCAAAAAAACACAATGAAATTATGCAGAAAAATGAAAGTTATAAATTAAGAAGACATAATATATTCTAAGGCCAAAGTAGATATTGACTGCCAAAAGGATCCCGCCCTTCATCAATATAATGCTGAGCAGATTTGCTTTTTAAATCCGCGTCTCCATAGGTTAAAAATGTGTACTCTTCATTCTCTTTTTTTATCGTTAATGTATTGGGTTGCCTAGGGTTTATTGCTTTAATTTCTACCTCATCTCCCTTATCCCAATCATCACCTTTCTTTCTATTAATGGTAACCTCGTCACCAATAGCATAGTCATGAAGTTTTACGGGAGGAACCCTACGAATAGTTTGTTTCTCACCATCTTTATAGTATTCAACATAATAAGGTGTGCGATCAAAGATCGGTGGAATCATTGACTGCTCCCAAGTGGGTCGATTGACTTCATTCAGTCGGTATTTTTTGCCAAGGGCTTTATCAAATGAATAAAATAAAGATTATTTTCCTTATATTACTTAATGTTATACTAAGCCCTATTTATCTTTTGCTGTTTATTTTTTGTTTTTTGTTAACAGTATTACCTATTTTTCCAACACGCATCGCTAAACAGAATCTTTCAGAGCGCTTGGGAATCAGAGGCTTGCAAGCAAATTATTATATATCTCTAATATTCTTGAATTATTTTTATTATTTTATCGAAGCATTTATCTTTAATATCCTAAATTTGAATGTCTGCATCTTTGCTGACAACGATCAATTAGGCGAAGTAAAATCATTAATTACAAAAAAACATGCACTGAGCCAAGAAAAAGGCTGCGTATTTATTTTACCACATATGGCCAATGTAGAAATGTATGCTTTGCCAGTTATTGAGCTCTATCAGGCAACTTTAAAAACAAAAATATATGCACTTGCTCAACCAACCAAATCACAGCTGACAAATAAAATATTAGAATGGTATAGAAAAAGACCTGGATTTGACATGATATGGACGGACAATAAACTTTTTACCAAAATGGAAAATGTAATTAATAATGAAAAAGCATCCGTTTGTATGCTGACCGATCAAAAGGCAAAAAAAGGTGGTGTCTTTATTCGGTTTTTTGGGAAATATGCAGCCTTTCCGACCTCAGGATTGAGGATGTGTTTAAATCAAAATATGCCTGTGATCTATGCATCTGCGAAAAGAATATTCCCTGGATATCTCACACTTAAATTAAAAATTGGACAAAACAATCACTTAAAAAGCAATGTTTTATCCAATAAAATATCGAATACAACTGAATTGAATATGGCAGAAATATATAATTTCTCAGAATTAAAAGAAAGGGAAAGAGAAACTGCTCTTGAATTATCAAATTTTGTTGCTTGGGTCGAAAAAGAAATTCAAACCAACCCAAGTCAATGGTGTTGGGATTATAATAAATGGTCGCGAGAACCAAGCAATTAAATACAAAAACTTATATAATTTCTCTGCCTGCAATCGTTCCAGCAGCACGGCTTGAACACCCGCAGGTTCTATTTCCAGCTGATTCAAACATAGATCCACATGTTAAACAGCGGCGGACGCGAACATGAATTGGGGAAAGACCAGCAAGTCGACGCGCAATGTTTTTTTGCTCGATATCTTTAATTACGCTAGGAGGTAAAGTCTTGATACGCATGCCATTTTCAATTCTCTCGCCATTCGCAAGATCAGAAACAGGCGCGTGTACTGAGTCTTTCACTGCAGCGCTTTCTTGCTCATTTGAAAGTAAAATTTTAGAATTATTGCGTATAAACATAGGTACCTCATAAATATTTAGAAAAATTCTTGTAAGAAGGGATCTTGGATGGCAAGCACCACCTTGAAGTCTTGCAAGCTAAACGAGAAAAAGAAAATATTCTTTGATATGGATCAATAAACTATATGATAAAGACTAAAAATCAACTGAAGCTCTTGCTTTTACTGCGAAACTTCTATCCTCTATTTTCACTGATCATTTTTCCGATTATGATTCTAAATAGCTGCAATATAACGAAAAATGATCCCAAAAAAACTCTCAATTCTATTTCAAGCCCTTTTTATTCGATTGAAAGCTCTAACAATACTTTACAGTTTACATATCAAGACCTTAACCCTTATATCGTGAATGGATTTGCTTGGACCCCACTGGTCCTTCCTATTAAAGAAAATATCATTATGCAGCAATCTGATTTTCTCAGCGCATTTTGGCAAGAAAAAGATGACCCAGTGCTCCCACCTGCAGAGGGGTCATGTAGTTTTATCAATGACCCACTCAACGAAGAAAAAAACTCTCAAAAAGGTCCTCTCAAACTTGTGAATTTCAGCTCAGACAGTGCGGATCCAAGCAAAGATGCAGGTGAGGTTTTCTTTCTTCTCAATTCAGAAACCTTACGTCCATTTGCAATTCTAAAATTAAATATATATGGACAAGCAAAATGTTTTATTTCACAGAAAAATTATCGTATTTCAACTGGTTTTGGACAATTACGCAATGAAAAAGACGCACTGCCAAATGCCTCTCTGCAATCTGTGCCCTTTTCGGAAAACTCATATCTTTCCATTGTTCCACAAAGAGTTGATGGCATTTATGCAGGAGATATCATTCGCATAGGACGGAGTCTTTCGGCCAATGTCTGGACCAATTTAAAAGATAAATATAACGAAGGCGGTTTTTTTATAGCAACAAAAATAAACAATGACTTATATCTTTCAGGAAATTTTCAATCCAAAAAAATGGGTGTGGATGAATATATGCAAACATCTATTCTGATTGGAAACACTCCTTTTAAAGTTAAACTTGAAACCTCAACTTATCAGATTGCTATTTTTCGTAAAAATAAAATGGTTTGTCTAAAAAGCGTTGAACTCAAACCAGACGAAGATTATGATTTCACTTGCTTTCCAAATGAAGGACAAACAGAAGACGATATTTTTGAAAATGAAGGACAAAACTTTTATTTTGATCCCACATTTTACCCATTTTCAATTTTAGATTCTATTCATTTTCAACAATGGGCTTTTTCATTTCCAAATAATTTTCTTGTAACTTCACCATTAAATAAAAGAAATGATTATTATAAAGAAGAAGAGCAATCTAATTATCAAAAAGAATTTCAATTTATATTTCAAAATTCAAGCAATAAATTAACAAGTATATTAAGAAAAATATATAATGTTTTAAACTTTGACAAATTAAATAAACAAAGTTTAGAACAGTATTATTTAGGAGTAAATTCAATAATATCTTCAAATTATATTAGTTCTGTGCAAAATTATCCTAAAGACATTGATATAAACGGAATTCCCTTGGGAGCAGTTGGAGAAAAAAACCTTGCCCATGGCGCAGTTCCTTTTTCAGTTTTTACAAAATTTACGAAGCAAAATTTAGGTGAAGATTTTTTAAGTATGTCGAATGTCCAAGCATCGAATGGCACTTTAATTAAAATTTTTGAACCTTTGCCCATTACGAACAACGGTGGAGTTCTAACCAGTTTTATTCAGCAAAGGTTCCGTTTTCGAATTGTTATTCCTCCTTGGAATTCGACAAATATTGTAGAAATGTATATTAATGGTAAAATTCATCGTCGTTGGATTTTAGATCGTGGTGATATTTCAAAAGCATATTCACAGAGTATCGAAGATGTCACGAATGAAAAAGGATCTTTTTCAGTTAGATGGATAGCCTGGGGAGAAGATTATTTACCTGATTTTCTTACTGGCTCTAAAAATACTTTACCACTTATGATCACCCGCGATTATTGTATTGATACTCTAGGCGATGGAATATGCCATATGGAGCTGCAAAAATGATAAAATACAGTCATGCTGAGGTCGAAAAAGATTATAAAGCACGAGATAACTTTTTAGCCACAAAAAATCCCACTTACTTAGCAGAATTGATCGATTCCACTCTTTTAAAAGCTGATCTTGTAAAAACTCAGATTGACCTTCTCTGTAACGAAGCAATTGAGCATCAATTTAAAAGTATTTGCCTTCCTCAGTCATATCTTAGCTATGCAAAAGATATTTTCCAAAACTCGATCAACAAAAATGAAAAAACAAAATTATGCACGGTTGTTTCTTTTCCCTTAGGATATTCAACAACGGATGCAAAAGTTAAAGAAATTGATTTTGCCCTTCAGAAAGGTGCCGATGAAATTGATTTTGTCCAAAACATCACTTTTGTAAAAAATGGTGATTTTATTTCGTTAGAAAATGAATTTCTTGCACTTGCTAAAGCTGCACAAAATAAAGTAACGAAAGTTATATTAGAAACGGCTTTATTAACTAGCGAAGAAATATATAAATGTACATTTTTAGCCGCTAAATGCGGAATTCATATAATTAAAACATCGACAGGTTTTTCACATAGAGGGGTATCAGTAGAAGATATAAAAATTATTAAAAATGCATTAGAAACTCACCAAAAAGAAACAGGAGTTATTCTTGGTATCAAAGCAAGTGGGGGAGTTAGATCTTTAAAAGATGCATACAAATTTATTCAATTAGGTGCAACCCGACTTGGCACGAGTGGAGGAGTTGCCATCCTCCAAGATAAAACGAATGTAAATAATTATTAATTTTTATTATAGGATTTTGTAATGGAAAATATCAATAAAAGTCAGAGCGATTCCCATTTTTTAAAAAAATTTAGTCCTGTTTCAATTATAATCAGTATTATTGGCTTTGCCGCTTCACTCTATTCTCTTATAATTCATTTAGAACTCATACTGAACTCTTCAAGCACTTCTGTGTGCGATATCAATGCAAAAATCAGCTGTTCCGATGTGATCGGCAGCTCCTATGGAGAGTTTGCAGCTATTCCTCTAGGAGCATTTGGGATGACCTATTTTGCCATCCTTTTTTCGGCTGCTATTATGCCAAGAATCGCTAATATCAATCACAAATGGCTTGCTTCTCTTGAACTTGCTTTAGGCTTAGTGGGTTTAATCACTTCAATTGTGTTAGCATATATTTCATATAATATTATTAAAATAACATGTCCAACTTGCACAGTTATTCATATTACAACGGCTGTTTATGCTCTTATAAAAATCAAGCAATATTTAAATTTAAAAAATGAAACAAAAAGATCACAACCCGATGCTCTCACACGTTTTCTCGCTGTTTCTTTATGCTTTGGTTTGCCTCCCTTAGCGGCAGGTTTAATTGGCAATATTATGGCTGAACATTTTAAAAAACCAGCGGTTGCTTCCAAAGTAAATACTGAAAAAAAGCCAGAACAAAGTAACATACCTACAGCAGAAACAAATAATGCAATTAAGGCAGTTATGTCATTTAATAAAACAAATTTTGTAGGTAATGGTGAAGATTATCGGAGAGGAAGCGACTCTGCAAAAGTCATTATTCAAATGTTTTCCGATTATGGCTGTCCTCACTGTCGAATAGCAACAGAAGCAATTTTGAAAGCTCAAGACATCGTTGGTTTAAATAATGTTTTATATGTTTACCGCTTTTTTCCTTTGAGCAATAAATGCAATCCATTTATGCAATCAGAAGGCCCCTATGAATTCACCTGCATGCTCACCGAAGCAACCCGTTGTGCAGGACAGCAGGGTAAATTTTGGGAATTTAAATCATGGGGCTTTTCTGCTCAATTTTGGTCCGATGCACAGAGAAGCGAAAGTTTTTCTATAAATGGATTAAAGAAAGAAGCTGTAGCCCTTGGGATAGATGACGTTCAATTTTCCCAATGTATTCAAAGTCATGTTGAATTACAAAAAATAAAAGACGATGCAAAAATTGCCAATGATTTAAATATTAAAGGGACACCACTTATATATATAAATGGTGTAGAATATACGGGTGATCATTCATTTTCAGCATTTGTCGAAGCGTTCAAACGTTTACTTTAAAAAAACTCTCTCAGCCTGGCGGCCAAGCAAGAGAGCGCCCACCTAATACATGGCAATGCATATAATAAACCGTTTGTCCGCCATCTTGGCCATTATTAAAAACAAGACGATAACCTGACTGAGAAATTCCTGTTAATTCTGCAACTTTTTTCGCAGCAAACAAGACTCTTCCCATTTGATCAATATCGTTTTCATTTGCTTGCGCAACATTCACTATTTTTGTTTTTGGAATAACCAGAACATGCACGGGTGCTTGAGGACTTATATCATTAAACGCTAAAGTATACTCATCTTCATAGATAGGTTTACAAGGAATTTCTCCTTGTAATATTTTTTCAAAAATTGTTTTTTGACTCATTGTGATATCTCGCACAGAAAATTAGGTGAATACAAATATCACAAAGAGAAGTATCACAAAAACTGCAGCAAACCAAATATATCCTTTTGGTCTATAAATATCGAAAGGCTCTTCTTCAAAGTTTGTTAACTTAGTGCTCTTTGCCATTTCTTTTTCATTCATTTCTTTTTTATTTGCTTCACTTTCTTTCATTGCTTCTTTTGTATGATTTGCTTCTTTTTTCATACTTTCCGAAGAGTGCTCATTCGGTTTTTCCATATTCGTCTGAGTATTTACCATTGTGCCATGTGGATCCTTTTTCTCCATCTCTTTCTTTTCTGTTTTTTTCTCTTCTTTTTTCTCGCCTTTTTTCTCTTCAGGTAGAGTCATTTTTTTAAGTGTATTTTCATCACTTTTTGGTTCGTAGACTTCTTCCCCATTCACCTTCTTAACTTCATGTGAAGGTTGATCGTGTCCAGAATCAGCTTTTAAACTTGAACAAATAAATATGGTATTAATAAATGTTATAAAAAAAACTATGGAATAAATTATTTTCCGCCGCAAGGCATAACCTCCGAGCTTAGAAAGAATGCAATTTTAAAAAAGCATCATTGTATTTCCATACTAACTTTTTTGTGAAGCTTTTTGTTGCCTTTGATTCCAAATTTGACGGACGAGTTTATGCCAATATTCTGTGTTGGTGGGAGAAATACCTTTGACTGAAACAAACTTTAACAGCGGAGATTTTCCCTCATAGGGGATTTGTTTTGGAACGATATCTGTAAACAGATGCACAGGTCCTGAAATCTTATGGCGTTTAAAAACCTTTTCAGGTCCATATACACGCAACTCAACTCTCAGTAAACCTTTAGGTTTATCCACCACTTGCTCGAAGAAAGAGTCTATCTGCGCACCCTGCTCTTCATTTTGCGTTTGCAACGACAATGCCAATTCGTTCTCTCCAAAATCATGAATTTCACTTTCAAATCCATAGGAGAAACTACCGTAACAAAACCATATGTCCACACAAAATTCTTGAAGCATATCTCTCTACTTAAATCGTCCTGAACGAATGATGCCCAAAATAAGCCAAAGGCCTAAGACCGAAGCTATGCCAAAGCCAATCAAACCAAATGTGGCTAAGGAGTCGTACAGTCTACCTTGTTTTCCATAAGTAGCAATACTACTGCCTAAGACAATAGAACCAATTAATATTGCTAAGCTTAATCTATTTGATGCCCGATCGATTTCACGAGTCAAAAATATAATATCTTCACTCTTAAACTGAAAGGCGAGAGAGCCTGTTTGCAACTTTTTTGCAAGAATTCTTAAAGTAATAGGTAAATCCTTAATAAATGCCCCAGAATCATGCATTGCTAAACTTATATTGCGTTCGAACCATTTTTTATCGAAATGAAATAATGCATTTTTTTCTGCATATTCAGTAGAAAACTCTAGAATTTGAAATTTTGCATCCATGCTGCGACCAAAATTCTCAAGAGCGATCAAAGCTCGGAAGAAGAGGATCAATTCTCTTTCAAGTGGTGCTCCTTTGCGTGCAGATACTTTTGCAATACGCATAAGCACTTTTCCTAAATGCATCTCCTGTGCGGGGAGAGTGATGATATTATCCAATATTTCTGTAATTTCAGATTCTAATTGATCATTTGAGGTCAAATCATCATTTTCAGTCAAATCTATAAATAAGCGAGCACAGGTTTCAATATCTTGTTTTGACAGGGAATAAAACATAAAAGCCATAGTATTCCGTATGTCTCTTTTGAGTCGCACTGTGAGTCCAAAATCAATAATTGCTAATTTCCCATCGTCCATCAAAATGAAGTTACCTGGGTGCAAATCACCATGAAAAACTCCAAATTTAAATGTCATGTCAAGAAAAGCTTCTACCCCAAGACGGGCTAATGATTTTGTATTTTTATTTTCTAATTTACCAGTGAGTTTTGTGCCCTTTATTTCACTCATACAGAGAATTTTTGAAGTACAATACTTATAAAATATCTGTGGAATTTCTATATTTTTATGATCCTTAAAAAATGCACGCATTCTTTCAGTGTTAGAAGCTTCGCGCAAATAATCCAATTCATTGAGCAAAGAACGCCGGAGTTCCTCAATAATAACAGTTGGTCGTAAAAGTCTTAACTCAGGCATAGCTGTTTCCAAAATAGAAGCTATGGTCATCAAAATCGCTAAGTCATTTGAAATAATAATATTGATATCAGGCCGTTGGATTTTAAAAACCACATGCCGTCCGTCTTTTAACAAGGCTCTGTGCACTTGACCTATACTCGCTGAACCAATTGGCACATAATCGAAATCTTCAATTTCAGCTAATATATCTTCAGAAAACTCATCTAATAAACATTTTTCAACCACTTCTTTCGGTAGAGGTTTGACTCTATCATGCAATCTTTTAAATTCTTCAACAAAATTTTTAGGTAAAAGATCCTCTCTCGCTGCTAGGATTTGTGCTAATTTTACAAATGTTGGACCCAATTCTTCAAAGGCCATTGCCAATCGCTTAGCAATAGAATGTGAAGTGTTCATGTGCTGGTCATGTAGTGTTGAGTCATTCGTCTGGTTTTGAATGAGATCACCTAACTCAGTTCTTTGAATCTCTCTTTTAAATCCATAACGCGCTAAAATATTAACAATATGGGTAAGTCTCCCAATATTTCTAAATTTTTGTAATATGCTTGATGGCATAGAGACCTCCCAATTTTCAACATGAGGGATTTTTTCGATCACATACCTCGATTCATTTATAGTACACTGGTAATTTATTATCTAAGGAATTTGATTTGCAGCACGAAATAATACTGCTTTAAATTTAATCACAAACGAGGCTTGTATGAAAATAAATTGCAGAGAGTTTGCTCAAATGTATAAAAGTGCAGATAAAAATAAGACTACTTTATTGGATGTACGAAATATTGATGAAGTGAAAAGTGGTTCCCTCCCTGGGTGCTTACACATACCAATAGCCGACCTTGAGTTTAGATATTTAGAAATTCCTTCTGACAACGAGGTTTTTATCTATTGCAAATCGGGGGGGAGAGCAGAAAAAGCTGAAATGTTTTTGACTCACAAAGGATTTAAAAAAACAAGGTATGCCAGTCCAGGGGGTTACGAGGAGTTAAAAGAATTATTTTAAGGGGATACCTTCAAGAACTTTTTTCACCGCAGCTAACAGTTTATCTGGAACAAAGGGCTTTACAATCCATACCATGATACCTATTTCTTTGCCCTGCTGAGCGACTTCTTGGCTTGCCACTGTCGAAAGCATAAAAATTGGAATATTTTGAGTTTTTGGATCGGACTTAATCGCTTTTGCCATTTCAAGACCATTCATTTTAGGCATATTGAGATCTGAAATAATCAGATCCACTGTGTTTGAGCGTGTCACCGCTAATCCCACGGAGCCATCTTCTGCTTCCAATATATTGTAACCACCTTTAGATAGGGCATATTTTGCAAGATTTCGCACGGTTAATGCATCATCCACTATCAAAATAGTTTTTGCCATTGAGGACCTCAAGCCGAAAGAATTCTAGATCTACTTTTCGGTATTTTTTATTTCTACTTTAGGGGGGGGATCCTCAACTGTATCATCCAGTAAGATTTTATGCGCAGGCGTTTTCAAATCTTCAAACTGGCCATTTTTTACAGCAAAAAGAAAAACAGTTAAAAAAGCTCCTCCAATAATCAGCATAAATATTGCTAAATACATTATAATTGCCATATTTTATCTCCTTTACGAAAAAAAACTATTAAATAAACTGTTAAAGAAGAAAACGGCATAAACAATGCTGCAAATAATGGATTAACAAAGCCAAATGCTGCTAAGAAAACTACGATTATATTATAAAATAAACTTACTGCAAATAAAATAATTAAAGTCTGCTTTATATATTTGCAATAATCAAAAGTCTTTTTTAATAAGCTCATTTCATGCTTACGTAAAAAAATATCTGCAGAATGCAATGCGACGTCGACTCCTCCGTGCGCAGCAATTCCCACATGAGCTTTGGCTAACATAGCAGCATCATTTACACCGTCACCAATTGCCAAAACACATTTCTTGTCTTTTTGTAAGTGTTCCAAAAAATCAAGTTTTTCGTTAGGTAATAGCGTTGAATAACAATTTTCTTGCTTGATCATCAATGCAGAAGCAATTTTTTGTACAGATTTATTTCTGTCACCAGATAAAATATAAGTTTCAATTTTTTTTCTTTTCAAATATTGAATAAACTCTTTTCCATCGGGTCTAATCGTTTCTGACAAAATAAATTTTACAATTAAATTATCATATTTTGCATAGGCACAATAATCATCTGTTTCATCAAAATCTTCGCAGCCAACAAAATTTTGCTTTCCGATTTTTATTTCTTTTCCATTTACAAAAGCTTGAATACCTTTTCCAGGAAACTCTTCTATATTTATCAATTCAATTTGTAAATCATCTGTTAAATATGTTTGTGCAATTGATTTTGAGACAAGATGTAAAGAATTTTTTGCCACATGCGCAATAATATTTAAAACATTTTTCTCAGTTATTTCTGATAAACCACTTTGCATAAAAATGTGATTTTTAATGGATAAATTGCCTTCAGTTAAAGTCCCTGTTTTATCAAAAATAATCGTGTCTATTTTTGAAATTGTTTCGAGTGTGTCTGAACTTTTTACTATCACACCTTTTTCCCAAAGTCTTTTTAATGCAGATGACATTGTGAGAGGAGTTGCCAATGCCAATGCACAGGGACAAGATATAATGAGAATAGCAACAAATACATCTAAAGATTTTGTTTTATCAATAAAAAACCAGACAATAAAAGCTAAGAAAGCTGTTAAAATTGTTAAATAAGTAAAATAGGGCAGAATTTTTTCCATTACAGATTCAATTTGTGATTTTCTCGATTTTGCATTCTGAATTAAATTCTCAAGCGATGAAATCCAAGTTTCAGATCCTGTTTTTTCAGCAATTACTTTCACAGGTTTTAAAATATTTTGTGAACCTGCGAGGACATGATCTGATACGCTTTTAAAAACAGGAAACTCTTCACCTGTTAATGATGCTTCATTAACTTCAGTTTCTCCTTCAATAATTCTACCATCAGCTAAAAACTCTTTACCTACCGGTACAGTAAATATATCACCTTTTTTTATTGAATAAGCTTCAATAGGTAAAATATTTTTAATCGACTCTCCAAGTTCTTTAGCTTTATTTAACGATTTTTCATGAAAATATCGACCAACGAGTAATAAAAAAATCAAGCCAGTAATTGTATCATAATAAACCTTACCAGAATCCAATAAAGTTTCATAAATACTCACAATTAAAGAAATAATAAGTGCAAAAGAAATAGTCATATCAATATGAACAAGTTTATTTTTAAATGCTCTGTAAGAATTATAAAAGAAACTTCTACCTGCATATACAACTGTAGGAACCGAAATAATCATACTTAAAATAATAAAAAGTTTATTGATATTATTATCAATCCCAAAGTAAGCTCCCAAATATGAACTTACAGCAAAAATCATAACATTTCCAAAGGCAAAACCAGATATAGCAATATCTTTTATTCGCTCTTTTTCATAGTTTGAGCGAAATTCTTTTGAAGATAAAAAAGGGAGCGGTAATACATCGTATCCAGCAGATATCAACATGCGAGCAGCTTTTTCAAGCGACTTTTCATCTTTATTAATAAAAGAAAAACTCACAGTTCTATCTATTAAATTGACTGATATATCTGAAATATTAGAGTCTCTAGAAAGAATTTTCTCAATTAACCAGATACAGGCTGCACACTTAATTTCAGGCACAAAAAATGCCCATTTATCGACTTTGTATTTAAATATGGAGTTTAAATTATTGTCGCGAAAAATTGAGAAGTGTGACTCATTAAAATCTTGCGCTTGCGTCGGTTGCTCACCAACGAGCTTCATAATTTCATAATATTTGTTTAAGTCTTGCGCTTTTAAAAAATAAAAAACTGAATAGCATCCCTTACAACAGAAAGAATAATTTACTCTTTTTTTATCCAAAGAATTTTGGCAGTGAAGACAAAATTCAGGCAATTTATTTTCTAAATTTATTTCTTGATCACTTCTATTTTGTGTTATTAATATATTGTTTTGTTCATATTGGGAGTCTTTTTTTATGAGTGAATTTTTAGACATTATCGTTCCTTTATCATCGGTCGCCATCTTTGGCTTTTCTGGATCTCTCCACTGCCTAGGAATGTGTTCTCCAATGGTTGCCACATGTCATAAAAAGACTTGGCAATATTTCATGTTTCGGTTGTTTTCTTACACAACTATCGGTGTTTTATCTGGATTTTTTGGATTGTTCTTTTTTGAAAAGTTCTTAGGTTTATCTGCTAGAAAAATCGCTTGGATAGTAGCAATCGTCTCTCTACTTCAAATCTGTTACCTTCTTAAAAAATCATCCTTTGATCAGTCTATAATTTCACAAAAAATCTTAAATAAATTAATGAAATACTCCCCCTTATCTTATTCAGCAACTCTTGGAATTGTCACTGCTTTACTACCGTGTGGATTTTTATATGCAGCTATACTTATGTGTATTTCATATGCTAACCCCGTTATCAGCGGCCTTGGAATGCTGACATTTTCAATCGTAACCTCACCAGTTCTTATTGGTGGTAAAGGTGTCTTTATTTTCCTGACTCGAAAAAATGTTCATATTGCAAAATATGTTTCAATATTATTACTTTTAATTGTTGCTATTTTTGCACTTATGCGAGGAGGTGTTTTTAAAGACTTCTTTAATCATTCACATGAACAGCCCACAGAACATAAGGTAAATTGCCATTAATGCAATTTACCGGGTTTCCCTTCAGGCTTTTTAGCTCCTGGAGGATTGGTTCCTTGAATGGAAGCAATATAAAGAACGAGGTCTTGAATTTTCTTCTCACCTAAAATTGCTTTCCAGCCAGGCATACCCTTTGCAGGTTCTCCGTCTTCTATTATCTTTTGAACGTCAGCATAAGTGTCGCCTGCTATCCAATAATCATCCGTCAGATTTGGACCTACGGTGCCTTGCCCGCTCATACCATGACAAGAAGCACAGTTTGAGGCATATATTTTCTTTCCATTCTCTATTTTTTCAGCATCCTTAAGAAAGTTTTTATAATCGAATGGAGCATCCCCACCGGCCTTTTCAGGGCTATCTTGCCCCATAGATATGAGATAATCTTTTTTAATTGTGCCGCCACCTTTATAAACTTGATAATATAATAAATAAGCAGCAGCAAAAATAATAGTACCGAAGAAAATACAATGGAACCAAAGCGGAATTGGATTGTCGAGTTCTTTAATACCATCGAAATCATGCTCTAAAAATTTTGCTTCTTTTTTATTTTTTTTATCTTCATTCTCAGTCGTCATTTTTTGGCAAATCTCCACAATGTTTTATATATTTTTTACTTAAAATTGAAGTCCAAATCATCCAAATTATATAAAGTAAAAATGTTCCCCCAAATACAATTGCAGTGAGAAATACATCTGAATGATCCGAGGCAAGCTCACGTATCATTTTTTACTTTCCTCTTTATTTTTTTGGGATTGTTCAAATGTATTTCCGTCGACACCAAGCCTTTGCAGATATGCAATCAGCGCAATCATTTCGGATTGTGAGCTGATATTAACTCCCTGCGAGACCAGACCTTTTTGGATTTCTTCTGCTTGTTTAATCAATAGAGCATTTGCATTTTCGATTTCTTCAGCAGAATAGGGAACACCCAATTTAGCCATGACTTTCATTTTGTCGCTTGTATAAGAAGTATTTAAAAGATCTTTTGCAAGCCAATCATATTTAGGCATAGTGCTGTCAGGAGTCATTGTGGTTGGATCCATCATATGATTATAATGCCACAAATCACCATATTTTTTACCCAGCCGATGTAAATCCGGACCTGTTTGTTTAGATCCCCAAAGATGCGGGAAGTCATATTCAAATTCACCAGCCTTAGAATAAGGACCATAGCGCATAACTTCTTCTTTAAATGTTCTAACCATTTGCGAGTGACAATTGCTACAACCTTCACGGATATAGATATCGCGACCTTCCAATTCAAGTGGAGAATAAGGTTTAAGAGTAGGAATTCTTTCTTCGGTTGAATGTGAAATTAAAATCGGAAGGATTTGAATAATTCCACCGACTGAAACAGCAATTAAAGATAGCATTCCCATTACGAGACCTAAATTTTCTGCTGCTTTTTGTAATGAACCAAAAGTGGTTTTATTGTGCTCGATATTTGAAAATGGTACCGCTTCTGCTTCGGTATCTGGTACCTTACCCGCCAAACGAATTGTTTTAAATAAAATATAAGAGCCAACGATAAAACCAATTAAATATAAACTGCCACCAATAGCACGGATATAGTGATATGGTAAAATTGCTTTAGCCATTTCCATATAATTTGGATAAGTTAACACACCATCCGTAATGCTTTCCCGAGCGAATCCTAAATAAATACCAGCTATCCACATAGGTACAATATAAACAAGTATACCAATAAAAGACACCCAGAAATGCACATTTGCTAATTCTTTACGATAAAGGGTGGTTTTATATATATTAGGAACCAGCCAATAAAGCATGGCAAAGATAAGGTAACCATTCCAGCCTAAAGCTCCGCCATGAACATGGGCAATGATCCAATCGGTGTAATGTGCAACACGATTGATATCTTTAAAAGAAAGAATAGGACCTTCTAATGTTGCGATAAGATAAAATATAATTGCAGCTAAAAAGAATTTAATGGAAGGATGATCCTTCATTTCTTTCCAAGCGCTTTTAATTGTTAAAATAAAGTTAATCCCACCTCCCCAAGATGGCGCGATTAGCATGACAGAAAAAACAACGCCCAAAGATTGCAGCCATTCTGGAAGAGCAGTGTATTGGAGATGGTGCGGACCTGCCCACATATAAATAAATATAAGCGACCAAAAGTGAAGTATAGAAAGGCGATAAGAATAAATAGGCCGATTGACTAATTTTGGAATATAATAATAACCCATTCCTAAGAAAGGTGTAGTTAGAACAAAGGCAACAGCATTGTGACCATACCACCATTGCACGAGGGCATCACGCACACCCGAATAAGCTGAATAGCTCTTAAAAAGTGATACTGGTAGAGAAATATGATTTACAATATGCAATAATGCAATTGAAATAATAGTTGCTATATAAAACCAGATAGAGACATACAAAACTTTTTCACGACGAACAGCAATAGTCATAAAATAATTAAAAGCAAAAACGACCCAAACGAGGGTAATTAAAATTGCTATTGGCCATTCAAGTTCTGCATATTCTTTTGATGTGCTGATACCCAAAGGAAGAGTGATCGCAGCTAAAACAATAATGAGCTGCCAACCCCAAAAATGTACCTTTGATAAAAAATCGCTATACATTCTCGTTTTTAACAGACGTTGAGATGAATGATATATTCCTGCAAAAACACCATTTAAACAGAAAGCAAAAATAATTGCATTTGTATGAAGAGGCCGTAATCTACCAAATGTTAACCATGGTATGTCAAAATTAAATGGCCGAAAAAAAAGTTGGATTGCTATTATAACTCCAACTAACATTCCGACAATGCCCCAAATGATTGTCGCTATTATAAACTTCTTAACAATATCATCATTGTATCGAAACCGTTCTAAACTCATCCGCAACTCCTACAACTCTTTTTAATCAATAAAAAGAAAAATACAATATCGATATTATATTTAATTATTTAAAAATATATTTCAAGGTAACTGGGAAATTATGTTTGACTTATTATTGTCAGAGCTGACGAAAATATGACATTATTATTGAGAATCATTCTCAATTGTTTTTTAATAACTTACCAATTTTTACAATTTTAAAAAATTATTGATTTTTTTCTATTAAATTAAAAACAAAAAAATGAACAAATTTTTACTTTTTGCTCAAAAAATGATCGGCTTATTTAAATTGATTCGAAAGTGGTAAATTTTATTTTCCAACTGATTTTCTGATCGGTTTTAATCAAATTAAATATATTTTATTCAAGAGGTTTTCATTGGCTAAAACATATTCATGCACTCTTGTAGGAGTTAAAGTCATTCAGGTTGAAATAGAAACCGTTGTCGGCAGCGGTTATTCAGGTCTTAATATTTTAGGGCTCAGCCCAGACATTACGAGAGATATGCGTGAGCGCATTCGCTCTGCATTAGAGTGCATTGGCATACCTATACCAGCACGTAGAGTTGTTGTGAATATTAGTCCAGCAAGTTCACTCAAATTAGCTCGCACACCAGCATCTCAGTTGGATTTCCCGGTCGCTGCCTCAATTATATATGCATTATTCCAAGACAATAAAAAAGGAGCAAAACTTTTACAACCAGAAAATGAATTTCTAGCTGGAGAAATTTCACTGTCTGGACATTTAAAAGCAATAGAAAATCCATTAGTCTATTTTGCAGCTCTGCATTCCATGAGCAAAGAACAAACAACTTTTTGTTTACCTTATACTAATAAGGAAAACCAATTATTAACTCCTACACAAAACTTAATTTTCTATAGATCCCTCAGTGAATGGATTGCAGCCCGGAAAACAAACAAATCTGAAAAAAGACACACGAATCATGCGCCTACAAATTTTCAGCATAAGGAAAATTCAAGTTTTTTATCCGTGAAAAAAGTATCAAATAATATAAATGTATTAGCAAAAAATCCCAAAATTTGTGTCGCCATTCTCATTGCAGCTTTAAGCCGATCCCATATTTTAATTGCAGGGGAGCCAGGGGTGGGTAAGAGTTTTTCACTTAATAAAATTATTAACTTTCTTTCCCCTCTGACTGAAAAAGAACAAATTGAAGTCAAACTTATCCATCCTTGCGATATTCAAAACGACAGACCCTTTCGTGCACCGCATCACTCTGCGAGTTCAGCAGCTCTCGTTGGTGGGCAAATGCTCAAACCAGGTGAAGCATCACTCGCCCATCATGGCATCTTGTTCCTAGATGAATTGGCTGAATTCTCTCGTACAAGCCTAGAATCTCTCAGAGAACCTCTCGACTCTGGACAAGTGAGTCTTGCGCGCTCTGGTGGACACATCACCTATCCCGCAAAATTTCAACTGTGTGCCACAACCAACCCCTGTGGGTGTGGTTATCTTTTCTCACGCAAGCGGCCTTGTCGTTGCAATCCAAGTGACAGCAAAAGGTATTTGCAAAAACTCAGTGGCCCATTGCTTGATCGCTTTTCTATTCAACTATGGGCTGAAAATCATATTGAAGAAAATAACTTAGATATTTTTTCTAAATATCTCATAAAAGTACTTAAAAAAGAAGGCACACATGCACTAAGCAAAAAATTTGTAGAATTACAGAGACAGGACTTAAGTGCAAAATTAAAGCAGGAAGTAAATCTTTGGCATGATCCAAATATTCAAGCGTATCCTGAATTTCAAAGCCTTTCGAATAGAGGGCAAATAAAAATCATAGAACTTATATTTTATTTCAACTTACTCTTTCCAGAATTGAAAGAATCAGAGCATTTTATCCATTCCGTTCTAAGTTATAGAGTTCTCAATAAAATGTTTACTGAAAATGTTTTTTAAATGTAGTTAATTTAAAACGTTTTTTTGGGTAATTAAATATATAAAAGACATCAAAAAAGCATGAAAAACTATTTACCCCAGTCATTGTAAAACATTAGATTAATAAAAATTAAACTTCTCAGACACAGAGTGCCATATTAAAAATAATTTTATGTCATATCATTTCATCAATAATAAATAGCATTTCATGCTGAACTCGATTATTAAAGCAATTCATAAAAATTGTCAAGAAAGACTTTAATTTAATAATTTTGTTTATAAATCGTCTTAACTCAAGTATAATTATTGTGCACTATCACAAGTTTATTGATAAACACAAAATGCTTTTAAAATAAACAAAATCAAGCTGAATTTATAAACTTAACTTGGTTTTTAAAAGAAAACAAAAAAAATTAATGTGATATTATTGATAACAGATAAACTACAAATCCAGATTTATCCTGGACTAAAAGTCTATTTGGCAAATTATTGCATATAAAAAGCGAAAAATTGTTATCTCCCAATATATAAACTTTTTTCAAACCATTTTCAGGAGTTAATAATTAGCTGTACACAATTCTGAAGATATCAATCATGCTATAACTGCTCATATCTTTAACTAAAAAACTCTAATAATATGGAGAATAAATTAGTCAAAAAAATTTTTAAATTAGAGTTATCTAGCAATATGAGACAGAAAATTAGCAAAAATATTTTGGATAATGTTTATTAAAATATTTAATCATACATAAAACGAAATTCTTAAAACAAAACTTAATTGAACTTATTTTATATGAAAGAAAAAACTAAGCTGCTTTTTTAGATCTATGATCTAATTTAGAAGATTTTCGGATTTTATAAAAATGAACAGCGATATTTAAAATTGTGAGTCCAATGACAAATGGATATAGCCAGGATAAAATTGGCGCCATGAGTGACATAATTCCTGTAAATCCAGTCATTGCTATTATAAATGTAACAATTAGACATAGAACAAGTGTTAGCTGACGCTTTTCTCGTAAAAAAGCAACTTTTTCACAAATAAAATCAACTGACACAGCAGTCAATGCCACAGCGGTCGTTAAACAAGATACGACTAAAGTGAATGAAATTAAATAATCAGATGTTTCGCCCAAAGCAATACTAGCAATTTCTGGCAGCATTTGTGTAGCGGGGAGATGAGATATTTGACTAGAGTATGCTGCACCTAAATAAACAAGTGCCATATAAACGACAAATAATAAAAACATTCCAATTGCCATTGCAATTAATGTCGGTTTAAATGGAATAATATCATTTTCTTTTGCTTTGAAATAATGAACGAGACTCACTCCAAAAAAGAGCGCAGCCATAAGATCCATAGTGTGATAACCTTCAAAAAAGCTTTCCTTAAATGAAGTTGCTGGTGAAACAGCTGCAGAACTGCTCACTATACCCTGTTGCGAGGTTATAGCGAAATAAAATGAACCACCGATCACGATTGCCAATGCACCCAATTTAAAAGGTGTAAAGTATTTTCCAACAACATCAACAAGTTTGCGATTACTAAAGGTTGCAAGCCATATAACAGCTACACACCCCAAGGCAAATAACCAAAGAGGAGTTTGTTCTGAAAAAGATTGCCATGCACCATAGCCCACTGCAATACAGCGGGGAATGACGCCAAATGGGCCTATAAGTAAAAGGATTAAGAAAGGAATAATCCATCCTGCTACTTTTCCAAGCCAACGGAAAAAAGCATCTTGTGAGCCTTTTAAACATGTCATTGCGACGAGACCTAAAAATGGGACCAAAACACCCGTAATTGCAAGTCCTAATGAGGAATAAAACCAATTAGTTGGACTCTTACTTCCTAAAAGGAGTGGAAACACGAGATTTCCAGAGCCAAAAAACATTGCAAATGCTGCAAAACCCGCTATAAATATTTTGATTTTTGCAACCGATCTAACTTGAGCAGACATGATAAAATCTCCAAAGAACTGGATGACTAGCCAAAACAAGTGGTCATAGAATCCTTTTATACACGTCTTGTCAACTTTTAAAATAGTGGAAAGTCTATGGCAGATGCTAACATCTCTTAAATATCATTGAGTTAAAGAGTGTTTTCCTGCGAAAAAAAATTAATAACGAGGTCGTTGAATTTTTTTGGATACTCGATCTGCGGTAAATGCCCGCAGTTTTCAAAAATAACAACTTGAGCATGCTTTATAAGCTCTTGTCCCGCATGGGCATGACTCACATAAATTATGGAGTCTTCTCTACCCCATATGATTAAAACGGGCATGTGTAATTTATGAATTTCTTTCTTAATGGTTTTTATTATTTTATTTTTAAAACCAAAAATATTTATAGCACTTCTATTTATCCATAATAAAGTTTTACCCATTTGCGGATGAAGTGACATATTATACAACAGATCAATTTTGTCTTTTTTTATAATATTTTTATCATATGTATTTTTACGTAATGCACTTGCTATGCCTCTTTTATTAGGTTTAACCAATATTTCACCCACAAAAGGTAGAGATAAAATTGAGAAATGTATAGGAATTTCTCTTTTGAATCCTGCACTTCCAACAAGAACTAAACTTTCAACCATTTCTGGATGCATTTGTGCAAGTTTAATTGAAATAAGTCCGCCCATAGAATGCCCAACGACTTTAACTTTTTTGATATGTAACTTTTGCAAAAAATCAAAAACAAATTGAGGGTGTTCATCTAATTGTGGTTTTGTCTTTGGTTTATCTGTTAAACCAAATCCAAGTAAATCAAGTGCAATAACTCTATGAGTCTTGGAAAATTCTAAGATATTTTCACTCCAAAATTCAACTGACAAAGCAAAACCGTGGAGTAATAAAATGACAGAAGATCCTTCACCTACCGACCAATAACGTGTTTTATATCCATTGACTTCGGTAAAACAATCTTGAAATAAATGCATGTTTTTTCTCCAAATAAATATTTGGTACATTATTTTATAATTAAAAAAAATAGAAGAAGCAAATATTTAAAAATTAAAAAACAAAAATTTAAGATTTATTTATATCCATAGGTATTAAAAGCCTCGTTCTTCAGGGCAAGCTAGAGAACCCACAGGAGCAAACGGTGAATGGTTGAATTGAAAACCTGTCGTGTTGGCGTAAAATACTAATTTAAATAAAATCTAAGTTAATCATACTCAGTAATAAAATTAATGAAAATTAATTTAATTTTTGCTTATATAAGAAATAATGTCCATATATGCAAGAGAGACTTAAAGTAAAATATTCAAAATTGAATACCCATACCGTGCTGAAATGCAGGAATAAAAACAGGAGATGAATCAAAGCCCACTGCAAATGCTCGATCTGCAACGGACAAATCAAGATAAGGCACCCAAACAACAGGTGAGTTTTTTGTAGTTAATCCATATCGCAATGGGAAAAGTGCAGTCGGATGCAAATGTGGTCTTGAAGGAGGTCTCTGCAAACGAATACCAAGTTCTTCAATTGTTTTTGCACCTTTTTTCATATTACATGTCTTGCAAGCAGTTACGATATTCTCCCAAGTCGTTTTTCCACCCTTTGCCGATGGAATAAGATGATCGAGAGTTAAATTTGAGCATGGTCCGCTCCAATTGCAATATTGACAACGAAATCCATCTCGTAAATAAATATTTTGTCTTGAAAAACGAGGACCATTTAATCTTTTTGTACGAGGTCGGCATCCCTCAAGACGCACAATCCAAGGAACTTTCCATGTCCGAGAAACACCGTGAAGAACCCGATCGGATTCTAGAATGACTGACACTCTGCCCGCATACAAAAGAACAAATCCAGCTTCCATTGTGACGACTTTCACGGGTTCATAACGCGCATCAAGAACAAGCACTTTTCTTTCAAAACTGCCCATAAACCATCCTGATTATATTGAAAAAAACAATCAGACTCGCCACTTTCTGATCATTTTAATGATATATAAAATGATGAAAACATATATTTTTATATGACTCTAAACTTACAATAATCTTATCGGTAGAGAATTAATAAATCAATAGTGTATGAGGTCAAAATTACGAACCGCTCAGAGGTGCATGTGTCGACAAAACAATATAAAGTCCAATAAATACTAATAAAAGAACGATAAAAAGAACGATAGATATAAATATTGCAGATCCAATTTTTTTCTTGTTTAACTGCTTTTGATATTGGTTCCATAAATTTATTGCATCGTCTTGATGGATATTTTTGCCGACTATTTCATGCTTATTAAGTTTATTTGTATCTTTATTACTTATCTCGTTCATTATTTTTTGCTCCGGAGTAGATCCAATCAAACTGTTCTTTGTATTCAAGAGGCAAAAGGATATTATTATTCCCACACAAACCCATAAAAATACAAGAGAAATCAGAAAAACACGACGTTCTGAGCAATGTGGGTTCCATAAACTTTTCTGGTAAAGAGCTTCTTAGAGAATTCCAAATCATTTTCACTCTCGCAAAACTTGCTCTTTCAACATGAAGTTTTTCTATTGAAATATAATCATCAAAGTTAGCTTGCGATAATTTGCGATACAAATTTTCCCAATGCTCTTCATTTGTACCACATGTTGATATAAAATCACCTCGTTCAATTAAATTTATCAATTTATGACTGTTACAAGCTAACATTTCTTGCAAAAGAGCAAAACAAGCCAGTGATTTTAAAAGAGCATGACTTGAAATTGAAATCGCACATCCTTCACGTAACTCCATAAATATCCACGGGTTACGCAAAGCTCCCCGGCCAACAATAAACTTTTTTACCAGAGGTGCTTGAGCTCGTAGCTGATTAAAACTTGCAAAATCAGTGATATCCCCAGAACCTACCACGGGAAAATCTGAATTTTTTGCAGCATAATCAATTAAGCTCCAACGAGCCTTCCCTGTGTAACGATCTTTTCGAGTCCGTGCATGTAAAGTCAATTGAGCTAATTTTGCCTCAGCTACTATTCTTAGCAATTCTGGAAATTCATCATCTGAAGTAAAGCCTGATCTCATTTTTATACTGAATTTTTGAACGCCAAACTTATTTTCTAACCCATGAATAAAATTATAAAAAACTTCAGTCTTTTCCAATAATCCACTTCCAGCATGGCTGCCAACAACTTTTGGTGAAGGACATCCACAATTGATATCAACAAAAGAAGTAGCGCTTAGCAGAGGGGCTGCAATTCGCTCTAAATCTTCTGGAGCAGTGCCCATCAGCTGAGGAATGAGCGAATAGTTGAAACATTTTTTTAGGTCAAAAATTTCTGCTGCATACGTTGAAGCGACTCGTTTCCAAGGGTAGTCTCGAGTGACACGTAAAAAAGGTGTCATGGCAAAATCCGGGTGAGATGTTTGTGAAAACCAAAGACGAGTGGCTAGGCAGGTCACACCTTCCATTGGTGCCAAACCTATGGAATTGTTGTTTATAATATTTTTATTTGGTGTCGATGGCACAGCATTCCTCTTTGAGATCTCTTTTACAAACAAAGCGTGGTATAGGTGAAAAAACTCTAAGCTTCAACAAGAAAGAGAAATAGGCTGACAAGGTATGGAAAATATACAAATACACGAGCGGATCGGCTTAACAGGTGCATCGAGTTTTTTAACAACTCTGGTTCTAAAACGTCTAGCAGAACTTTCAACAGTTAAAGAAGTTCATATTTTTGATATCCATTCCCCTTCAATTGCATCGAGTAAATTCATTTTTCATCGTGTGGATCTCACAAAAGACGAAGCAAGCGCAGAAATTGCCTCTACGTTATTACAGAATAATGTAACAGCTTTTATTCATGGTGCGCTCTTCTCTGGTCCTACACGAAAAAAAAGTTATCATCACGAAGTAGAATCCATTGGAACCTTTCATATATTAAATGCGGTTGCTGAAGCACAAATTCAGAAACTCGTTGTCCACAGTGCTACGTTTGTTTATGGCGCTCATCCTAAAAATCCAAATTTTATTCATGAAAATTATGAATTAAAAATGCAGGGGCCTTCCTTTGTAAAAACCCGCGTTGATGTTGAAAAACAGTTGGAAGATTTTACCATTAACTATCCAAACTGTGCAGTTTCTATTTTACGTTTTGCTCCAATATTGGGACCAAATTCGACAAATATACGTGCGCGTTATTTTATGACTGGAATTGTTCCAAAAGTGCTTGGTTATGATCCTCTTGTCCAATTTATCCATGAAGATGATGCCGTGCGGGCGCAAATTTTAGCCTTAACGAATAACATAAGAGGTGTGTTCAATATTGTAGGAAGAGGAGTTCTCCCTCTTAGTACAGGTATACATATGTCCGGCAAAATTCCAGTGCCTTTTTTTTCAGCAGTTTGTAAAACATTCTTTTCCGCTGGTTATTCTTCGAGAATTTGGGAATTACCGTCTGAAATCGTGCCTTTTTTTCAATTTTTGTGTGTTGCTGATAGTAAGAAAGCAGAAAAAGAATTGGGCTTTGTAGCTAAATATTCGAGTCGACAGGCATTAAAGTCCATGATTGAAGCAAACCGTTTGAGACAAATAGGTTTTTCTGTTCCTTCTTCTACTTTGGGAGAAGATGAAGAATATGCAACATCACAGGGTTTTCAAAGAATTTACTAAAAAGGTAACAAGCATATGAATACCAATGCAGTTCGAAAAGAAAAAAATAATTTAAATAATGACACGTTAACTCATTTTTCGAATCAAGTTTTTAATATTAGAAGAATGCTTATAGAGCAATTTAATAGAATCGAAAAGGATTTGCAAAATAAATTTTCTGACAACCAAGAAAAATTTGCTACAAAAGAAGAGCTGCAAAGTGTTATTGGTAAAATGCAGGAATTCCGTCAAGAAATCGAAAAAACATTCACTACAAATGAAAGCAATCCACTAGAACCTGCTGCTGATGAATTTTTTACAGGTTTAAATCCATTTAATTTACGCAGAAAATACCATGATTTTTCCTTAAGATTGCGCAGTGAAGAAGTTGATCCCTTTGGTTATGATCCTATTTTCGACAAATTTGTAAGTCCTTTACTGAATTTCTTTTACATTAAATACTGGCGTGTGGAAACCTATGGAATTTCAAATATTCCTTCCGATGGACCAGCTCTCCTCGTAGGAAACCACTCGGGTGGCCTTCCTTACGATGCCACAATGCTTAAAATTGCTATACAACGCGAACATCATATGCATAGAGATCTTCGCTTCATGGTTGAAGATTTCTTATTTCATTTTCCATTTTTAGGCTCACTTATGAATCGCTTTGGCGGAGTGAGAGCCAGCCAAGAAAATGCTCAACAACTGCTTGAAAACAATCACCCTGTGGTTGTTTTCCCTGAAGGGGTAAAAGGGCTTGGGAAATTATATCGCGATAAATATCATTTAGCACGCTTTGGTAGAGGTGGTTTCATCCGCCTATGTTTGCGCACACGATCTCCCCTTATACCAATTGCATTTATTGGGCCAGAAGAAATTCATCCAATGATTGCTAAAGAAACAGCTATATCTAAAATGCTTGGTCTTCCTTACACACCTATCACTTGGACTTTTCCTTGGCTTGGCCCTTTAGGAGCCATTCCGCTCCCCAGCAAATGGAGCATACATATTCTTCCCGCAATCGATTTTACGAATTTCGGACCTGGAGCCGAAAAAGATCGTGTTTTAGTTTATAAAATGAGTAGAATGGTAAAAGAACAAATACAAGACACCATTGTCGATAAATTAAAAAATAGACGGAGCATTTGGTTTGATTAAGGGGATAAAATGACACAGATTATAAGGGTGATTTACAATCAAAAAGGTGGAGTTGGTAAAACAACACTTGCTGTTAACTTAGCAGCGTGTGCTGCAAAATCTGGCAAAAGAACACTCTTAATCGATTCCGATCCACAAGGAAATGCAAGTTCCTATATTTTAGGTAACGAAAAATATCCAGATAATACATTGGCAGATTATTATGAAAGTTGTTTACATTTAAATATATTTAGACAATCTATATTTGAGTATATTACGTTGAATACAAAAATACCAAATTTGCATCTTGTTGCATGCAATCGTGAACTGGAAGATTTAAGAACTAAACTGGAAAATAAACATAAAATAATGAAATTACGTGAAGGCCTCAAAAATAACACCTATGAACAGGTTTATCTTGATCCCCCTCCTGCAAACGATTTTTTTAGTCTTGCTTGTTTAATTGCTGCTACTGAAATAATTATTCCAATAGATTGTGATGCCTTTAGCATTCGTGCAGCAACAGAAATAAAAAATACCATTGAAGAAGTCAGACAAGATCACAATCCTAACCTGAGAGTTTTAGGCATTGTAGTCAATCAATTTCAAAAAGGTACTAAACATTCATTAGGTATTATTCAAGATCTACAAAAAATAGGATTCCAAATATTGGAACCCTATATCCCATCAAGTGTAAAAATAAGAGAGTCGCATTCTGAAATAAAACCGATTGTAATTGGCCATCCTGAGCATGCAGTGAGTCAAGCAATTCAATCTCTGTTTTTTTCGATAGAAAATATCTCACAAATGAAAAATATCAGAAATGATACAAATGAAAAATCTACTTCTAAAGATAATAATTCATCAATGAGATTAGATTGATTTTTATTTTTTAGTTAAATAGCAGAGAACTTCATAATTGTTAGTACCAGGAGCTGTATCAAATGGTTCAAAAATTGTGGGTTCATAACCTGCTTTTTTAAAGGATTTTAAATCTCTAAAAAGAATATCAAAAAATGTAGATAAATAAACAACAGTTTTAGGTTCCAGTGCAACAATTTGCTCAATTGTTTTTCCTTCACAGCCTGAACGGGCTGGGTTTAAAATAACTGCTTCTGCTTTTTGCAATCGTTTTTCGGAATTTAACTTCTGCAAAACTTCATCGACTTTACCTTCATAAAAATCAACATTTTTAACTTCATTAATTTTTGCATTTCTCAAAGCATCTTTTATAGAAGATGCGGAATGATCAATTCCTATAACTTCCCGAGCGGATTGAGCGAGTGTCAATGAAATTCCACCAGCACCGGAATAGAGATCGACGACTGTTTCTTTACCTGTTAACTCAAGTAATTCTTCAATACGTGAATAAATCCTATTAGTAATCATAGGATTTATGGACATATAACTCGCAGCAGAAAACTTAAATACAAAATTACCGAATTTTTCTTCAAGTAAATCTTGTCCTACGATAAGTGTTAAATTATCATTTTGTTTTTCATCTTCATTTTGTGCACTTCGGCCAGGTGCGACCACTTGCATATATATGCCTTGAACATTCATATATTTTTCTGCAATATCTCTTGCTAATGGACGCAAAGTAGCTAAATCTGCTTTTGTTACGATAAATATTAAAATGGCTTGGCGTGTGTGTCTTGATGTTCTGATAACAACATTTTGTAAAAGCCCCGTCTTATTCTTAAGTGTATATACACTTACATTGTGGAGGCGAATCCCTGTGCGCAACCAACCCATGATGTCATTCATTGTGTTTGATTGAATAGGGCAACGACCAATATCAACCACTTCATTTAGAGATTGCCTATAAAAACCGAGGTCTATCCATCGCTTATTCCCTTCTTTTTGCGAAGAGCGACCACCAAAACTCATTCTTTCGGAAACCACGAGTTTTACATTGTGTCTATAACCAAGGCGATCTTCTGATTCTACACAATCTTTGATAACGATGTTGGAAAAATCAGTGCCTGCTTTTTGAACTCGAGACTTAAGATCTGCTGTTTTTTGCATCAATTGGCTTTTATATGAAATATCAAGAGAGGGACATGAGCCGCACTTTTCAAGCACCCGACACTGTTCTTCGTGCATAACTCTCTCAGAGACACCTGATTTTGTTGTAATAAGTCGAACAGGTTGAATATCAGAGTTGCGATCACTTCCTCGATCAGAGCGATTGTCTCGCGCGGATCTTGGCTCTCTCTCACGTCTATAGGTTTTATCGGAAAAGCCGCCACGCTTGTCAGGTCTGGTTGAAGAGGAACGACTGCTAAAACCTATTTTACTTAAGTCTTTCATAAAGAAAATATCACCAATATTAAAGTTTTCAAAAAACACACACCAAAAAACGAAAATTTATAATCAAAATACTTATATTAAACAACAAAAATAAGAAGATATGTGAGCTAATTTTTATACATTTCAAGAAATCAATTCATAGCTGAGCTGTTTGCGCCCGAAGAGCTATTTGCCTTTGGCTCAGTGTTTAAAATTGCATTCCAAGCCTCTGCTAAAAATCTATCCGCTTGTATTTCATTTTCAGAAAGAGCGGGAGGGGTCAAGTTCTTTTGCGCCAAAATCCATTTTGACAAAACAACAACGCCTTCTTGATATGTGGAGACTTTCGTATCGGAAAGCTCACGCATTTGCCGCATAAGACGATACATCTTTCTCCCTGTGACAGCCCGATCGTGCCATCTTAAAAAAGATGCGGGATCGAGTGCTTTTCCATCAGAAGTCGTTGCTGCTTCCTGCCACTTTTGCAGTTCGATTTCAATATTTTTCAATTTTTCAACTAGAGTGGAGAGTTTATGAGTGCTGTGTTTTAGGCTCTTTTCAAGTTCTATATTTTTTTGTTTCAGCTTAGAATTTTCATCTTTTAATCCATTTATTTCAGCTATTTTATTTTCATACTCTTGCAGGGACACTTTATTTTTATTTAAATCAAGCGCTGATTTAAGTTGTTGATCTAAAAAACGCATTTGTTCAATAAGTTTTGCATTTTCTTCAGTTAAACTGTAAAGTTTATTAACTGTTGACTCTGCCTGTCCTCTTAATTCCTTTTCTTTATTCCGTAACTCTTCTTTTGCCTTTTTGTTTTCATCTTTTAATTTTGAAACTTCTTTACGTAAATCAAGCAATTCAGAAGTATGATTTGAAGTGTGTTCATTCACTTGAACTTTAGGGGGTGTTATTTTCTTCTCTACATTTGCTATAACTTTAGGTATAACATGCGTAAGATCACGCGCTTCCAATGCCACTAGCTTATTATTTAGTTCAATAACTTTAAGTGAGACTTTTTGTTTTGATAAAACAAGCCAAGCGCATAATAAAAGAACAACGCCAGAAAATACAAGTGAGACAATTGCAAATATATCCATATCTGTTTCCAAGAGTTGAGTAGAAACACAGCTCTGAAAACCAATCAAAGAGCCGTTAGTTTCTGTATATCAGAAAATCTTTAAGCCGAATGTTCACAAGTGTGCGGCTCATCCAAAAAAGATCCATTAGCTGCTCAATCGTGTCACGAGCAGGATCACATTGACTACAAGCAATTTGTAACAAATGCGACGGCATAAGCAAGAAAAGAGAAAGAGCGTTTGCAAAAATTGGATTTTTATCTTGCGGAAGTTTCGATTTTAATGTTTCAGAGTTGAGCATGACCAAAGCAAACTCACGCATTAATAGAAAACGCAAGGCAGTACCAAATCGATCCCCTTTTTGCCATGTTATATAACACTTTCCATTTTCGTAACGAGAAAGTACGACTTCTTTTTGCCCTTCTTGTGCTTTTAATTCTACATCAGGTAAAATTTGAGACAACTCCGGTAAGAGTACAGGAACTGATTTAATATTTGCAAGTTCAATAATTCGATTTGCTTCTTGCATAAGTATGTTTCGCTCTACATCTGTGCATATAAATTCACCATATCCCTGATATTCGATAAGAGCGTCGTATAAAACGTTTTTTCCGAGAGAAATATCGATCAAATTTCGTGGATCAACTTCGAGCGCATGAGCCAATTGATTGATATTTTGAATGGATTTTATATTCTTACGCCCATATTTCCAGTGTGTACAATCTGCAGGATCAAAGCCAAGCAATGCACCTACATCTTGATCAGTTACTTTTTCAGGCGAACTTTTCCGTATTGTAAGAACTTCTTTGCAAAACCTAAATAACTCTGCACTATGCGGAAAACGATTATTTTCGACATTGATCATTACACGTGTCCTTTTTGAAAAAAACAAAATTTAAGAGTTGAATGAAGAAACCTTCATGAATTATAGCACGAAAATAGGACTTTCCTAATAAATCATAGAATTTGTATGGAGTTATATACCTACCACAGAATTGACACCAAACGCTTACAAATTAAGCATTTTTTGATAGCGTAAAAAAAGAGAACCTATTCCTATTGCATATATAAGAAGTGGAGAAGGCTATGGGCTATCGGATAATGACCAACGTCACCTCAATTACGAACCAGAGACATATGCGCAACACGCGTAAAATGCTGGATCAGAGTCTGGAAAGATTAGCCTCGGGCTTTAGAATTAACAAAGCCGCCGATGATGCCGCTGGCCTTGCAATCAGTGAAAAATTACGCTCAAAAATTAGAGGACTCCAACAAGCTCAACGAAATGCAAATGACGGTATCAGCCTTATTCAAACCGCAGAAGGCGGTATGAATGAAGTTCAAAATATGCTCATTCGTATGCGTGAGCTCGGAGTGCAAGCCGCATCTGATACAATTGGTCCTAAAGAACGCGTCTATCTTGATATCGAATATCAAGCACTCAAGGATGAAATTGATAGAATTGCATATGCGACTGAATTTAATGGAACTCAGTTACTCGATGGTACGGGTGGTATCCTTGAAATTCAAATCAACACAGGGGGCGACAACATTTTAGGCGTCGACCGCCTTGAATACAATTCATTTAAGGCTGATGTTAAAACAAATAGACTCGGTGTTTCAGAGTTGGCACTCGACACAAAACAAGGTGCTCAACATTCTCTTACTGCGATCGAATCAGCTATTGATTACGTAAGTGCTATCCGAGCCGATTTGGGAGCACTCCAAAACAGACTCGGTTCTACAATTAACAATATTGCAACAACAGTAGAAAATATAAGCGCTGCCAACAGCCGCATTAAAGATGTCGATATAGCAGAAGAAAGCTCTGAATTAACGCGAAACTCAATCTTACTTCAATCCGGTACCAGTGTCCTTCAACAAGCAAACCAAACAAGCCGCATGGCTCTCACACTCCTTGAAGGAAGATAAGGTAACATATGACAAATAAACTTCAACTGTCTCATGAAAATTTTGTATCGATCGCAAAGGACCTAATAAAAATAACGGACACGATTTTAAAAAACGTGGTTGTCAAAACAGAAAAAGCAGCTCTCGAAATAGGTAATAAAATGGAACATGTTTCCAGTCTTTCTTCAGATCAAGCGCAAACCGTAAAAGGTTTGATCACAAGCATGTATCAAGAAGGCACTCAAGAACATGAAGAAGTTGAAAAAATGGCAGCAGAAGCCAATTCAAT
This sequence comes from Fluviispira vulneris, assembly GCF_014281055.1. Taxonomy (NCBI): domain Bacteria; kingdom Pseudomonadati; phylum Bdellovibrionota; class Oligoflexia; order Silvanigrellales; family Silvanigrellaceae; genus Fluviispira; species Fluviispira vulneris. The sequence continues at coordinate 76,984 of NZ_JACRSE010000004.1, forward strand.
TGCAGATAAAATATTTGAAAGTGCTTCAGCCGGTGATTTAGATGCAGCAAAAAAACTAGGAGAGAGTGACCGTTACAAAGAGATTGGGGCAAAAACGAGTGGTTTGTCAAAGCAACTTGAAAAACTCTCGGAGTCGGACAAAGAGCTCGCAAATATGATAGCACCTGTTATAATGGCGCTTCAATTTCAAGACAGCGTCAGGCAAAGTTTAGAAAATATAATAAAGTGTTTTGAAGAATTTACCAATTGTTCTGACTCAATTACACAACAAAAGCTTTCTGATGATTTGGCTAATAAATTTTGGTCTGTGCTCGAAAATAAATTCACTACGACAGATGAAAGAAATATTGTCCGCAAAACTGTCTATGGCGAAAATGCAAAACTCATAGAAGACAGTGGTAAAGATGACCCCTTCATGTTTTAAGTTTTTATAATACCTAAATTGATTAATTTATAAAATCAGGTAAAATAGTATTCAATTTTACTGATTTTTCGTTTTCAATTATCAAGGTAACAAATAATTATGCGCAAAAAATACATTAAAAAAACAGCAAATACGTCCCTTGTTCTGATCTTTTCTCTTTTATCTTTTCAAAATAAAAGTATTGCAAATAATTTTCCAATAGAAGAATCCTATCAAATATTCCAACCAGAATATTCTGAAAAAGGGATGGTTGCCTCACAAGAGAAAATTGCATCTGAAATAGGCGCACAAATATTAAAGCAAGGAGGAAACGCAGTCGATGCCGCCGTTGCGGTTGGCTATGCCCTCGCGGTCACTTTACCAAAAGCAGGAAATATTGGTGGTGGCGGATTCATGCTTATTTGGCTTAATAAAGAAAAGAAAGCAATTGTAATAAACTATAGAGAAAAAGCTCCTCTCGCAGCTCACAAAAACATGTTCCTAGATAAAGATGGTAAAGTAGATGAAGAAGAAATAACAGCTAGTTATAATGGCGCTGGTGTCCCTGGAACAGTTTATGGACTCAATTCAGCCTTACAAAAATACGGTACAATGCCCTTAAAAAAAGTTATGGCTCCCGCTATACAATTAGCACGTAATGGAATTTTGGTCACTCACGCTCTTTCTAAATCTCTTGCTGAAAATAAAAAACATTTACAAAAAAGTGAAGAGTCAACTAAAATATTTTTTAATAAAGACAAAGAACCATATAAACCGGGGGACATTTTATATCAAAAGGATTTAGCAAATACTCTTGAAGAAATAGCCTTGTTTGGAACAGATGCTTTTTATAAGGGTAAAATAGCGAAGAAAATAATTGATGATATTCAAGCTCATAAAGGAATAATGACCTTAAAAGACCTTGAGCAATACAAAGCTATAGAAACGTCACCGATTGAAGGTACATACAACGGATTTAAAGTTTTATCAGTTCCTCCACCCAGTTCAGGTGGTGTTACCTTAATCGAGATTTTAAATATTTTAGAAAATGTTGATTTTAAAAAAATTCCATTTCGCAGTGCAGAATACTTTCATATTATAAGTGAAGCTATGAATTATGCTTATTATGATCGAAACAATTCTTTAGGCGATCCAGATTTTGTTAAAAATCCAATTGAACATCTCACTTCAAAAAAATATGCGAAACAAATATTTCAGAGCATGAATTTAAAAAAACACACCCCTTCTGAAACTGTCCAAAAAGAAGGGATCCGTCGTGAAAGCAATCAGGAGGGAAACACTACCCATTATTCAATTGTAGATAAATTTGGAAATATGGTATCGAACACATATACGTTAAATCTATATTATGGAAATGGTAAAACTGTGAAAGGAACTGGTATTCTATTAAATAATGAAATGGATGACTTTACTGCAAAAGTAGGGGCAGCAAATTCTTTTGGTTTGGTTCAAGGTCCAAAAAATTCTATTGAACCGCAAAAAAGACCCTTAAGCTCTATGACTCCAACAATTTTATTAAATGATAAAAAAGAAGCTGTTCTTGCGACGGGAGCACCTGGAGGAAGCCGTATTATCACCCAAACTTTACTTATGATTACTGGATTTATCGATTATAATAAAAATATATCAACTCTTGCCGCTTACCCACGCTTTCACAGACAACTTTGGCCAGATAAGTTCTTTTATGAAGACGGTATCGCTTTTGAAACAATCGAGTCATTAAAAAAGATGGGGCATGAAGTTGAGAAAATCAGACCCTATGGTTCCTTACAAACTGTACAGAGAGATTCTGAGAATCACTTTTTAGGTAGCAGTGACCCACGTTCTGAAGGTGATGCAGCTGTGGGTGTATGGTGATTTATTTAGACTAAACTTACTTATAAATATACTCATGCTTCCTTTAAATCAATACTTTTGATTTTAATTTAAAAATCGATTATGCTCAGCAAAATTTATTTTTTTACTCAAATGTTTGAATAAAGGAAGGACAAAATGGATAATTTAAAAATTTCCCATGATATTCCTCTTATAAATAAGATATCTCTTGCATTACTCATTTTAAATGACAATGAGTTTAATGGTTTTATACCAATCAAATGGCAAATAGCTAAAGATTTTATAAAAGAAACCCATTTCTTTGCAACAAGCAAAGAAGATGAAGAATATTTACAAATTTTTAAAACAAAACTGGATGCTTTGGAGTGTGAGTTTAATCAAATTCTTTTGATATTCACGCAAAATAATAATTTTAATAAACAAAATGAGATAAACGTACTTCTTGATAAAATCAGCAATAAGCTCGATGATATTAAAGAACCACTTTTCGATTCCATCTTAGATGATAATAAAATTGATTTTAATATTTTCTTAAGATCAATTATGCTGATTTTAGGAACAATAGCCTTATTAGAACACAATAATAAAGAAAGCTTGGAGCGAAATTACTTCCAAGATCATTTAGCAATTCAAAATATTTGGCTAAAATCTTATCAATATATATGTAATTGTATAGAGTTCCTCTTTAATGAAAGAAGTAAAAATATAAACTTAAAGACAAGTTTACAAGATAAATACACATATATCTTGGAAGACAAATTTAATTTCTCTGAATTATTACAATTTAAAATGGAAGAGAACCTAAACATAACAGATAGAGTTGCTGCCTTTTGTAATTATTTAAAGCAAAGCCTAACCATAGAATATATTGAAACATCTGAGTTTATAAAGCTAATTCATATTTTAGATATTTTACGGCCAAGTTATTTTTATGATGAAGACAAAATTTTAAGTAAAAATAATTTAAGCACGATGAATTGGTGGAACGATTTTAAAGCGAATAAATTGAGCAAAAATTTATTTATTGAAAATCTAAATATTATCAATGAACAAAAAACCAATGATAATTATTTGGAAAAATATAAAGAGAGCAACCAAGAAAATGATGAAGATTCTATAACCGTAAATAGTTTAGCAGACTATTTTGAAAAGCTTGCAAATTTGAGCCAAATTTTCCCTATCCCCGATCACACTCAAATTGATAATAATTCTCACTTATTCAATAAATGGTATCAAGATGAATTTGCTCTTAAACATTGGATTAAAACAACAGACTTATTTAAAAACAAGATTAAAGCAAACCTTTCCGTCAATCTAGAAATTAAAATTAACTCTTACCTCTTTGAAGCAGAGGAAAAATTTGATTCATTATTAATAAATTTTAATCACACAAATGAATCAAACAAAAAAGATCAAGAGAAAATCATAAACGATATACTAACTTTATTAAACACTATTCAAGAACTTATTTATTGCAATCCAAAAAATCCACTCGCAACTCTGCCGTTTTTTGAAAGATATTTTATTTTACATCTTTCTATATTAGCGACTTCATTCACTATATTCGATAACTCTCATATTCAGCACAATCTCAAAGATCTTGTAAAAAATACAAATTTATATATTACTCTCTTACGGATTGGCTGTTATGAAAGAAGTCAAATGCTTTTAAAAGTACTTTCAAATAAAAGTTGGAATGAGAAGTTTTTTGTCGTGAATAAACAAAATGAACATGATTTAAATTCATATGAAATAGTTACTAAAAAAACAAAAAACTTTTCACATGCATTGAAACAAAAAAATTATCTTGAATACAAACGTTGCTATATAGATTTTTCCATGCTTGTATTTAATAAAGTAGCAAGATTACAATCTCTTTTGAAAGTATTCCCCGTCTTTTCAAATGAAAATATAATTAATACTTACAAACGCAGCGAAAAAATTGTACGCATGCAACTCGAAGCAGCCTTTATAAATTTACAAAATCAATTGAGCACTGAAGTATTGAACGATGTAAATTTAAAGAAAATTGATCTTGCTTTTACAGATTTACCTTTTGAAAGTTCTCCAAAAAGTGACTACTTTAAAACATATTTATCAGACGATATGGATATTAATTTATATTGAAATTAAGAGAGAGATACTTGCTCTTCGGTAAATTTACTTTGCCCCATATTTTTGACTTCCAAAGAATAACCATGGATCATCATATTCAACTGATTTACATAGTTTTGCAAAGAAAGTGATTGTTGTGTAAGATCCGAAGCAATTGAAGCCACTTTTTCTGAACCTGAAGCATTTTGCTGTGTGGATGTATCAATTTCGTTCATAGCTTTGCTAATCTGGACAATACCATTTGCTTGTTCATGTGAGGCCGAAGATATTTGTGTGTTGAGATCTGAGACCTTTTTAATCGATACTAAAATGCTATTTAAAACTTCAGCAGTTGAAGAAGCAATTTCCTCACCCTTTTTTATTTTGTCTACGCTGTCTTTGATTAAATTAGAAATATCTTTTGCTGCAGAAGCACTTTTTTGTGCTAAATTCCGAACAGCTTCTGCCACGACGGCAAATCCTCGTCCTTGTTCACCAGCTCTGGCGGCTTCAACGGCTGCATTTAATGCAAGTAAATTCGTCTGGAAAGCGATACTATCAATTACAGTTGTGATCTCTTCTATTTTCTTAGAGCTTTCGGAAATATCTGCCATCGATCGAGCCAATTTTTGCGTTTCAGTCTCACCCATTTCTGCTGTTTTATAACTTGTTTGCGATAGTTTTGCAGCCTGCTGAGCATTTTCTGCATTTAACTTTACCATGCTGGAAAGTTCTTCAACCGACGCTACGGTCTGTTCGAGTGCTGCCGCTGCTTCGGTGGTACCAGCAGAAACCTGTAAACTAACCGAAGACAAATATGTACTTGCTTGCGAAACATCCTTACCGGATTGAGCAATTTGATCGGAAAGAACGACTAAAGTTCGCAACAGTTTTTTTGAGACAGCAAAGCTAAAAACTATGGTAAATATTGTTCCGAAAATTCCTGCAAAAAGAGAAAACCACTTCGTTTTTTCTGCATCACTTAAAGATTTAGAAACAAATTCAGTATTTAAACTAACTGCCCTATTCTCCAATTCATCCAGATTTGCAATCACTGGTGTCACTTTCGCGTGAAATTCTCCTAACATTACTTTGCGCACTTCATCAAATTTTTCTAGCTGCAAGAGACTTGAAACACTTTTAAAAGTAACAGCTTCTATTTCTTTCCAAGAATCTTTTATTTTTCTCATTTTTTCTTTGCTTGTTTCTCTAGAACTAAATAAAATATAATCATCGCTTAGCTTATAAAGTTTATTTATCTGTTGCTGTGCTTCCTCAATCTTTTTATCCCTTGACTCTTTATTTTCTTGATTGGCATTAGCTAGCCATATTAAGCGCGCTGTATTGGCCACACCATAACGCATATCATTAATTATATTTAAGATTTGCATCCTCTGGCTGGCTATATAATTTAAATCATCATTTTGAGACTTTATTCCATGCCAACCCAAAAAACTAATCAAAACAATTAAGGTAATCGGAATTATTGTTAATATCAGCAATTGTCCACTGAGACCTTTGAACTTAAAATGAGATTTTTCCATTTTAATATCCTTTTGCAATTCTTTTGATATTCAGTTTAATAGTATTTTATTTATTATTATTTTAAAAAGATTTTTCGTCAAATTTTTTATCGATAATGCTTAAATAGTTTTCTATTTTTTTACATACATTTTCGGGCGCTAATCCAAAGCGAAGGTAAGGATTTTTATCTTTAATTAAAAACTTTGGCCGCACATAAGATTGACTTTCAGCCGATGAAAGAACTTGCTCTAAATCTGATATTTGTGGGAGCTTTACTAAGAAAAAAGAAGCTGAGGTTTTAAAGATTGAAATATTTTTAAACTTTAAGAGTTCTAAAGATTTTGCAAAAGTGAGCATTTCATTGCGATTGCTTTGATACCAGTCGATGTGCTGTAATGCTGTCCGACAGATTTGAATGGCTTGGGGCTGCAAACCCAAATTTAATTGAAATGCTTTAGGTAAATAGCCAATGGCAAAGCCAACTCTTAATCCCGGCAAACCAAAAAATTTTGAAAAGCTTCCTACAAACAATGAATTTTCAGAACAAAACAAAGGAGCAAATTCATGTTTAACAAAAGGTGCATAAACCATATCGAGTATAAAAAAATGCCTTGGGTAACGTTTAATCAATGAATAGAGTTCTTTTTCTTCAATTTCATGCCCCGTGGGATTGTTGGGAGACGTCAATAACACCACTGAAGGTTCTGAGGAGTCTAAATAATTTCTCAATTCATTAGAATTTAAACAAAAGGATTTTTCTTTTAACTGAGTTCGAATTTTCTTGAGTTGAAAGCCTAAACCTTCCGCTATGTGATTGTAATTTGCCCATGAGAAATCTTCTAAAACCACTGTTTTATATTTTAATTTCAACCATGCCAATGACTTTATAAGTGCATCTTCAGCGCCATGGGTTAAAGTTATTTTTTGCAAATCAACTTTAAATAAAGAGGCGAGTGCTTTTTGCAATTGCCCATGATCGGCACTCGCAGCATAACGTGAGTGTCCCTGTTGATTATAAAATTGAAACAAATTCAGGACTTCTGCATGATGGTCAAAATAATATTCATTCCGATCGAGAGCAATAATTGCTTGAGACAAATTCAAATTCCTCAGACATAAAATAAAAGACTTTTCCTAGCCAAAGCCCAAAGCTTGCGCTAAATTACTAACATAACTTTTACATGCTCACAAAGGACTAAACCTTTTTTTTTGCATCTATTTCTGAGGGATATCGTATGCTTAAATTACAAGAAAAAATAATTAATAAATTAATCAAACAACTCTGGCTCAATTATAAATCTAAGGTTCAACAGGTTAAAAAGATTGAAAATGCTGTTCGCTCTGAAGGTGATCACTGGAGCGAAGACCATATGGCCTTTCGCACTCTTCCTGGACCGTACTGTGGATTGGAAACTCTAAGACAGGTCTTTGAAATTCTTGGCTACAAACAAGCAGATGAATACCATTTTAAAGATAAAAAATTAATGGCAATTTCGATGAACCCTCCAAATAATAAAGAAGAGCACAGTGCGAAAATTCCGCCCAAAGTATTTTTGAGTGTTCTCGAACCAGAAAGTTTTTCACAGGAATTTCAAAAATGCATTTTAAAATATACTAACGATTTAAGTGAATCACCCATTCTTAAATTAAGAAATGAATTTAATTCATTAAAAACAAGACCAGAGAATATTGATCAATTTGTACAAGCATTAACACTTTATTTAAGCAATGGTCCACTTTGGCGCATACCAAGTTATAAAGATTACGAACTGCTTAGAAAAGAAAGCGAATATGCGGCGTGGACATTGGTCTATGGCAACACACCAAATCATTTTACCTTAAGTATACACTTGATGAAAAAATTTAAGTCACTCAAAAACTTTAACCAATTTATTCAAAAGGAACTCGGAATTGCTATGAACACCTCTGGCGGAGGCCTTATAAAAGGATCAGCCGAAGTGCAATTAGAGCAAAGCGCAACTCTAGCCGAAGAATTACTTGTTCCTTTTCAAGATGGATTTCACAAAATTCCATATGCATTTGTAGAGTTTGCCTATCGTCATCCACTCAGTGGTAAGAAAAAAGATGGTATTTGGAGCAGTTATTACCAAGGTTTTGTAACTGACAACGCAGATAAAATTTTTGAATCAACCAATTTAAGGAAACAGGCTTAACTTTGGATTTCTGCTACTTCAACTTTAGGTAAGGCAATTGTTGTAAAAAACCGAGCAATATTTTCAAAATGGGACGGAGCATCCGTACAAAAAACATGTTTAATCCCCTGACTGTATATTCCAGATGAGTTATTTTTATGTAAAAATTGTGAAACATAATTAACAATAGGCAAAGAGGATTCAACTAAATAAATAGGATCCTCTAAATTATTTTTACCTAATATTAAGACCCAATCCCCATCGATCGTTTTATATATGATTGTTTTACCTAGTCGACGCTCAATAGATGCTGCTATAGCATGGACAAGGCGTGGATAATGTGTACAAGCCAACATAACAATTTTTGTATCATCGGGGATATCCCATAAATACATATCTGCTGCTGCATCAGCCATAGGTCCTGATGAAATTCCTTCTTCAACTAACGGAACAAATAATGGACAAGCTCTTTCCCAGACATTATTTATATTATATAAAGAAAGCTCTTCTTTAAAACGGCCACTTTTAATCGTAAAGCGCGTACCTAGTACAGCAACACTCCGGGATTTATTTTCTAAAATAGATCCCACAAATCGACAAAAGCCTTCGACAATACCAACAATTGGTATATTAAATATTTTTTGAATTTCTTTCGCTGCAACACTCGAAGCAGTTCCGCAAGCAACAATTAATAAATTGGCATTGCGATTTAATAGAAATAAAGCTGCTTCTGAAGAATATTTTATAATAGTTTCTGCACTTTTATTTCCATAAGGACAGCGCGCATTATCACCTAAATACTGAGTATTTAAATTTGGAAATCTTTTTAAAACGTTTTCCCAAACTGTCAAACCACCTTGACTCGAATCAAAAAAAGCAATATTTGGTCTGTGATTATTTTTCATAAAGAAACAATACTTTTAAATAAATTTTCAACTCTCACTGCTGCGTTTTGCCCAAACAATAAATTTTCTCTTTTATGTGAAGCATCTTTAAGCTCTTTTTCAGTTATCTTTTTTTGAGAAATTTTTTCTAAGATCGAGTTATTAAATAAGTTAACTAAACTTGCTTGCCAATTCATCTCACGCGCCGCCCTAACATTTGCAGGAGTGTCATCAATAAAGTAAATATCATTTGGATCGAGTGTAGCATTAAATTTTTTTTGCACAAAACGATTTGCTTCATATTGTGCGATTTCATAAATTTTTTTCTGAGGTTTTTCACAACCTAAATCTTGACTAAAAATACACACATCAAAAAAATCACGAACAGGTAGTCTTTTTTCAATCATGACTTCGTGCCAAGTCGTGGCATTACTCAAGACACCGATAGCAAAATTCATATCGCGTAATTTCTTAGCAAGTTCATACACCTTAGAACGCAAAGCACCCACAACCAAACTGTCAGCATGTTTCAAATCGAGAATGGATAGAGGAGATTTTTCTATAGAAATATTAGCATCTTGTCTATAGGCATTCATAAGAGCTTGAGCGTAAGAAAAAGCACCCATCTGCCCTGTGCACCAATCACTCAGCACATGATTTGCACGCAATATATCTAATACGTTATAATGATTGATTTTTGAACCAACTGGAAAGATTTTTTCGCAGGCTTTAAAGGAAATATCCCAGTCTAAATCAAGCAGTACGCTCCCAATATCAAAAAAAACAAATCCTGCATATCCTTTGTTATTTAAACAAATTTTATACTTTTTATCATTAAATTCAGTAACTAATTCAATAAGATCAGCTTCTGTTACGGCAGGCCACAACATGATTCCTCCTCAAGAGCACACAAAATTACCCCGATAAATCTATACGAAAGTAATCTAACTTTAACAAAGAGAACATTATGTCCATTGCAAAAAAACTTCAAAAAAAAACTCCTAAGCCTCTATCACAAAAAATAAAATTATTACTCACTGATGAAAGTCCAATAACGGGACGGATAGAAAAATCTTCCCTCAATCAAGCTGGTATACATGTAGAACTGACAAACAATTTAAATAGTATGCTTGAAATCTTATCAAAAGAAGATTTTGATATCGCAATGCTTGATTATCACTCATACAATTGTCATGGTATCTATGAAATAGAAAAAGCTAAAAAAATAAGCCGCAACCAAAAAATAAAGTTTATTGTTACGAGTGTTGAGAATTTTGAAGAGATAAAAGACAAAGCATATACTCTCAACACCGATCTTTTTTTGCCAAAACCTCTTCCGCGTGAAAAAGTAATCGAAGAAATAAAAAAGATAGCACAAGTGAATTACCGACGTTCTGAAAGAATTAAATATAAATTAAAAGCAATTGTGCGCTTTAAAAATAAAGAGTTTGAAACTTATTCCATTGACCTTTCTGCAGATGGTATCCATCTCTCGGATATGGATAAAAAAATTCTACCGAACGTTGGTTTTGACTTAGAAATTGAATTCACACTGCCAAATCTTGATAAAAAAATATTGGTTAAAGGAACAGTGGTCAGAATCACCGAGGAAGGATTTGGGGTAAAATTCCAAATTATGAGCTTAAATGACAAAAAGCTAATCAATAGATTTGTCTTAGAAAATAGTTTAGAATTTCGTTCAAGTCATTATTATTTATAATTTAAAAATATGCACATACCTGTCCTAAAAGTTTTGAAAATGTGCTCTTATTCTTCTCAATAATGAATGATTTCAAACAGCATATTTATCATAAGTTTTAAACGATTTCGATATAAAAAATAAGCCAAAAACCCCAATGCTTGCGAAAATAAAGAAGGGAATAAATCCACCAAAGACAAAGAGTAGCCCACCAAGAGCAGCCGATATTGCCTCCGACACAACTTGCAGATTTTCGTTTCATATATAAAATTATTTTTCTTAAATTTCAGATAAATTCAAGAAACTTTTTATTTATAAAATGATATATAAATTCATTAAGTATATAATAAAAAATAAATAATTTATATTTCATATTTTGTCAAATTACTTTCAATAATTTTTTTTTATAAGATTTAATTTTTATTTTTTGCTATATTTTTTTAAAATTATAAAATTGTTAAATAATATTATTTTTTACTTACAACATTCCCACCCAAAACTGGCTGTTTCACCTCAGCAGACAAATTAACCGCAGCAGCCCCATTGGCCTTCAGGGGTTGTGTATTTTTTGTGACATCCATTTTTGTCGATTGTGAATTGGAAGATAAATACATTGCGTAAAGCTCTGGCTGTAACTTTGGACTCGGCACCCCATCAGGTCGTGGATTATTGACAACATCCGTCCATGCTTCGAATAATGTCATAAGAAGTTTTTCTACCACTTCAAGATCTTCGACTTTATTATACATATTTGCTTCAATTAATTTATCCATCATAAAGATATATAGACTTTCAAGGTCTGCAGAGAGTTGACCGCCGACTTCATGGTCAAGGGTGTTGATCAATTCAGAAATAATCGCCAGCGCTTTGCTTATATTTTTTCCTTTTTCAGCAATTTTTTTCTCAACCATCTTTGTCTTAGCAAGTCTGACAAATTTAATACAACCTTCATAAAGCATAAGTAATACTTTTTCTGGTTTTGCTGTTGTTACGTTAGTCGCTTGATAAGCTTTAAATGCTTTCGAATTCATGCAATCCCATCCTTGAAAATAAGAACAAGGATTATGATAGAGCAAAAATCAACCCATACCTGCTAGTTTTTGCTGCAATACTTGTCCTTGTGCATTCATTCCACTGATAAGCTGCTCTACCACTGCAAATTTTCGCCTGATCCCTTCAGCTCGCTGAGTTGCCAGCCTTTCCTTTGTAGCAAGATCTTTGTCAAAAGTTTCGAGAATTCTTTTATATTCCCTATCTTTTGAAGAGATCACTCCACTTTGCTGATTTTGCATTCCGCGCACAGCGTCCGACATGCGAATTCCAAGACCCGTTGAATCATCTGTTTGGATAAACAGCTTTGAAACTCCAACATAATCTTCGGACAATGCTTGCTTAGCTTTAGATTCGTCATATTTTAAAGCGCCAGTTTTCGGGTCGGTAGAAATTCCTACATCTGCTAATGTTTGATATTTTTTATTTGGAATAGAATATTGCAATGCAGATTGTAGCGAGCGACGCAGAGATCTTAGACTGTTATCCTTAGAAAGAATACCGGCTTTATTTGTATCTGGATTGACTTGAAATTGCTTATCGATAAAATCATTTGCTTTATTGTAAGCTTCCACAAATTTCTTTATACTTTCTAGACTTTTTTCGACATCATAGTCAATTTTGATATTTACTTTTGTCCCTGGTTCCGCTTTTTTTACATCCAAGACCAACCCTGGAAATAATTCAGTTACTTTATTTGTTTCGTTATAGACTTTGACATCCTCAAAAGTCATTTCTAAATTTCTGCCTGTGACTTGCTCTTTAAATTCCATATATGTTGTGTCGGGATCGATATATATTTTTGCTTCTTTTCCCGACTTTTCTGACATGACAAGCAGACGGTAATTGTCTTCTTCGGAGTCCTCTATCCCCTCCTTTGTTTTAATAACAATTGCCCGCGCACCTTCACCCATTGAGTTTATTTGAGTGGCAACATCTGACAAAGAAGATTTGTCAGGATCGATATCGACATCAAAATGTCTCCCATCTTCAAATTCGATTGTCATATAGCCAAAACCAACGGGAGTTTCATCTTTATCTGGAAAAGTCTGTGTCAATAGCTTTTGCGTATGAGCTAAATTCCGCACTTCGAGTTCGTATGTTCCTATCGGAGCATTGTTATCCACTGTGCCATCAACGATATCCGGATGAGAACTGGTTAATTTTAATTTATTAAAATCCGCTTTTGTACGTAATGCATTTAAAGCAGTTCCAAGTGCACTGATATGGTTTTTGAGCTCACCAAATAATTTTTGCTCATTAACCACTTCTTTTTTACGTGCTTCTAGCTGTTTGATCGGCTCGCGTTCCATTTCTACGAGCTGATCAACCATTTTGGGATCAATACCCGATCCCGTATTGATTCTTATTCCAGCCATAAAAATGATTCTCCCCTAAAAATTGTGCCAAAGTAATAGATTTATTGAGGAGTTTTTATTGCCGTATTAGACAAAAAATGTCAAAACTTGTGCAAAATTTTCTCTTTATATAGTATCACTCACTTTGTGAATTTATTATGTTCATCATATGGGTATAATAAAGGCTTGAATAAGGAAGTCTTTCTACTAGGAAAAAGAATGCAAGATCATACGAACGTATTACACATCAACACCTCTCACTCTTGGGGAGGGCTTGAACTTTATACCATTAACCTCATTAAGAAGATCCATGAGTCTGGCAAACCCACTGCTCTCTATTGCATTCCTGGCTCAAAAATTGCCAAAGAAGCAGAAAAAATTGGAATAAAGATATTCTATGCGCACAAACAGGCACGTATAAGTCTAAAAGATATCTTTAATTTAATTAGAATAATAAAAAAATACAAATATAATATCGTTCATACCCACACCCGCCATGATGTATGGCTCGTTTCATTGACACTCTTTTTTTGTAAAAATGTGAAACAAATCTTTAGTTTGTATATGAGTGCACCTTCGAAAAAAAGCCTTATCCATCGTCTTATTTATGGACAAGTTTCTGCTATAGCTTCTTCTTCAGAACTCTTAAATGAAAATATTAAGGTCAATTATCCTGTCAAACCTGAACAAATCTATTTATTAAGATATGGCAGAGATCTCAATAAATTTAACAAAACTTCACATGACGCCGAAGTTTTGCGCAAAAAATGGAACACAAACAAAGACGATATTGTTGTCGCAACGATGTGTCGTCTTGATCCTGCTAAAGGAGTGAAAGAAATTGCTGAAGCCATTCTCCACTTAAAACCAGAAATCAAAAGTAAAGTTAAAATATGGATTATGGGTGAACCCACTTTATTGCAAACTTCACCTGACGGCCTCCCAATTTATGAGCCTAAAGCTTATGAACTATATAAATGGCTTGAAGAATTTGTAAGTTTACCGAATGTGGAAAATCGTATTCAATTGATACCATTTCAGTCAGATTACATACCATTTTTAAATGCCATGGATATTTTTGTTTTAGGAACTTATGAAGAAACTTATTCCCTTTCTGTGATCGATGCTATGAGCATGGGACTTCCAGTTATTGGCACAAATACGGGTGGAACTCCTGAACAGGTTAAGCATTTAGAACGTGGAATTCTAATTCCACCAAAAAGTCCTATCGATATTGCTAATGCAATCACTCAATATATTGAAAACCCTAAACTGATATGTGAACATGGTGCCAATGCAAAAATCTGGGCGCTTAATGAACACAATTGGGACAAAAAATTAAACAATTTGAACAATATTTATAATGAAGTTTGGAGGAATAAATAAATGAAAATTCCACTATCAAAAGCACATATACCAAAACAAGTTTATGAAAATATCCATCAGGTGCTGACCTCTGGAAAATTATCAGGTGATGGCGAATTCTGTCATACTGTCGAAAAAAAGTTTAGCCAAATTCTTTCTATTAAACACGCATTACTCACATCGTCGTGCACACATGCCCTCGAAATGGCTATGTTACTTTTGGAAGCAAAAGAAGGTGATGAAGTCATTCTCCCTTCTTTTACATTCACTTCAACTGCCAACGCTATTTTAGTAGCAGGACTCAAACCTGTTTTTTGTGAAATCGATCCTCTGACAATGAATATGGATATGCGTGATGTGGAAGCTAAAGTAACAAATAAAACCAAAGCAATTATTCCTGTTCACTATGCGGGTGTGGCATGTGAAATGGAAAAACTAAACGATATTTGTGCCAACAAAAATATTATGATTGTCGAAGATGCTGCCCATGCGATTGGTGCAAAATGGCGAGGAAAACATCTTGGTACTCTAGGAGATATGGCTGCATTAAGTTTTCACGAAACAAAAAATGTTATTTGTGGTGAAGGAGGAGCTCTCCTGACAAACAATGATTATCTTGCAGATAAAGCTCTTATTATCCGCGAAAAAGGCACGAACCGATCACAATTTCTCCGAGGTCAAGTTGACAAATACACATGGATAGATAAAGGCTCAAGTTATATTCTAGCAGAACCGTTAGCGGCTATTCTCGATGCTGAACTTAATATTATGCATGAATTAAACAAAAAAAGAGAAACTGTTTATCAATACTATATGCAAGAATTAAAACCACTCGCAGATAAAGAAATTCTTAAACTTCCATATATTCCAGCTGATTGTGAAAGCAATTACCATTTATTTCATATAATTATGCGCAACGAAAGTGACAAACACTCTCTTATTGCCCATTTACGCAATAAAAATATTGGAGCAACATTTCATTATATTCCGTTGCACAGTGCCCCAGCAGGTCTTAAACTTGGGTTTAAAGTTGGTGATTTACCTTTGACAGAAGAATATTCTCAAAGACTTTTACGCCTGCCTTTATATCCGGATTTATCACAAAGCGAAATTCAATTTATAATTGAAGAAATTTATAATTGGAGCAAATTGCAATAAATTATTTTTTCTGAATTTTCTCTATGCAAGAGTTCTCGATATGATAAAATTATAAAATCTATTTTTTATCATATTTGAAGATTTGCAACGGAGTAAAAAATGTCAAAGCACTCTCAGAAAGAGCAATATAAAAATGTCAATATCATAAATCACCCATTGCTTACGCACTCTCTGTCCACCTTACGAAAAAAAGAAACAAACTCAAGCGAATTTCGTAGAATATTAGCTGAAATGAGTCGCTTGATGGCTTATGAATGCTCACGTGACCTGTCTATGAAAACATATCCGATTGATACACCGCTCGAGAAAACTGATTGTTCCTTTATTTGTGAAGATGTTACTATAGTTTCCGTCATGCGCGCTGGTATGGGCATGCTCGACGGTTTTATGCAAATGTTTCCCCTTTCTAAAGTAGGCCATATTGGAATTTATCGCGATAAATTTTTAAACAATACTGTTGAATATTATTTTCGCTTACCTGACGATATAGAAGGTAATAAAATCTTTTTATTGGATCCACTCCTTGCAACGGGGGCTACAGTTGTAGCAGCTATAGAACGACTTAAGCAATATGGAGTAAAGGAAGTCCGCTTTAATTGTTTGCTTGCCTCACCAGAAGGCCTAGAAATTCTTCAAAATGTCCACCCTGATGTGCAAATTTATTGTCTTTCAATAGAAAGAACTATGAATGAGAAAGGCTATCTGCTACCTGGTTTGGGAGACGCGGGAGATCGCATCTATGGAACTTTATAAATGAGTAAATAGAGGTGGAATTTGTTAAAAAAAATAAAAATTATTGCTATCTCAGGAGGAAGCGGTTCTGGTAAAACAACAGCCGCACGACGTTTACAAAAAATGATTGGAATAGATAATTGCAAAATCCTGAGTCAAGATAATTATTATATCGACCAAAGTAAAAACTTTAAAGGAGATGGATCAGTTAACTTTGACCACCCCGATGCTATCGATTTTAATTTAATGGCAGATCATTTATCCGATCTTATTAATAATAAAACAATTCAAATTCCAATTTATGATTTTACAACCCATAAACGAAAAAATGAAACTATTTCTTTTCAATCTACCAAAGTTATCATTGTTGATGGCATTCTTATTCTCTCCCAAGAAAAACTAAGATCTTTTTTTGATGCTTCGTTATTTCTTGATATTCCAGAACAAATCCGCTTTGAACGCAGGTTGAGACGCGATGTGGAAGAGCGAGGTCGGAGCCCTGAAGGAGTTAAAATACAATTTTATTCATTGGTAAAACCTATGCATGACGCATTTGTACAACCATCAATTGAGTTTGCTACATATATTGCTAATAATGAAACCACACTCAACAATGCACTTGATGAAATAAAAAAATTTGTCAATTAATTTTTAAATAAGTTTATTTCGATTACAACTTAAGGTATGTCCTTAATTGAGTCTTTTTACTCTACATTTGGAGGCAATATGTTTTCGAGCTCATTACGATTCTTTAAATTAAAAAAATTGCAGAATCTTTCTGCATTAACATTAGTTTCGCTCGCTCTTGTGGGTTGTCAAACACGTACTTCCAAAAACGTTTTAAATAATGACGATGTACTTGGTTCCTTCGATTCTAAAAAAATCAAAATCTCAGAACTCTCTGCAGCTGAGCGTAACGAACTTTTCAATGCACAAAAAAAACTTTATGAAACTGCTGAGTTTATTTTACAGAAACATTATATGGAAGAATGGTTCGCCAATTATCAAAAACAGAATAAACTCGCTACACTTGATGAAGCAAAAGATGATTTTTATAAAAAGAATATAAATATTAAAGATGAAGTTGTTAAAAACTTCATCTCACAAAATTCTGCCAATCCACAAATGCAACAAATTCCAGAAAATGAAAGAGAAAAGCTTGTTAAGCGTTATCTGACTCAATTGGAAAAAGAAAAAGCGGAACAAAAAATCTTGCAACAAGCTAATGAAGAAGGAAAAATCAAGGTTATTGCTCTTGAAAGACCAAAAGAACCTGTGGTTAAATTTTCCGATCTTGGCTACAAATACGATCCATCATTGAAAAATCCTAAAATAACAATTGTTGAAGCAGCTGATTATCAATGCCCTTATTGTGTACAAGCACATGGTCCTATCCAAAAAATTCTTGATGAATATAAAGGTAAAATTCAATTTGTGTTCCGTGATTTCCCATTGACACAAATTCATCCACAAGCTTTACCAGCAGCGATTGCTGCAAAGTGTGCCAACGAACAGGGTAAATACTGGGAAATGCACAAATTGCTTTTCTCCCGTGCGCCTATGGCTCCATTAACAGCTGACGTCTATACAAAATTTGCTGAAGAGTTGAAACTCAATGTACCTGCATTCAACACCTGCCTTGCAGATGATAAAAAAGAACATGCGAAGTCTATTATGGCAGATCTGGAAGAAATGAGTTCACTAGGAGTCAATGCAACTCCTTCGATTTATATTAACGGTGAAAAATATGAGAGCAATTTAAGCTTTGAAAGTTTAAAGAAAGAAATAGACACACGTCTTGCATCTGCTAAATAGACATAAATGATCAGCAAAAAAGAGATTTACGTTTATGTAAATCTCTTTTTTTTTGTAATTTTTCATATTTTTAAAAATAAATTAGAAACACATTCATCAAGTATTGTTATTTAAAAAACATCCAAATGTCAAAAAAATCTCTTTGCATTTCATACAGCGAAAAAAACCCCTAAGAGCTAAATACAGAATTTAAAAAATATGCAATTATATAACCATAAATACTTATACTCATTTAGGTAATTTTAAAATGCGCAAATTTTTTTTAAATTCAATTTTAAAAAAACATAAAATATATATTTTTAATCAGTATAATATACATATAAATTTAAACTTTCAATTTTTTATTTCATCAAATTTAAAATACAAATATTACTATAAAATATTAATTATTACCCATCAATAAAGGATTAAATATGTTAGATAAATTAAGTATTAAAAGAAAAATAATTTATTGGAATATTTTCATAATCATTCTTTTTACCCTAACGTTAATATATTTAGGCAATGCTTCCATAAATAGACTTATAGATGAAAAAAAAATACAAATAAAAAATTTAAGTGAAGCACTCGCAGCAGTTGTTGTTCATTATGTAAAATTAGAAAAGGAAGGAAAATTATCTCATGAAGAAGCTATTTCAAGAGTAAAGGCTTCTGTAAATGCTGCGCGGTATGATGGTGATAATTACTTTTTTATTGGCGATTATGATATGCGGCAAATTGTGAATCCCAAACGTCCGAAAGATGATGGAGTTATTCAAAGTTCTGCTCAATATAAAAAATTTGTAGAAATCTCGTTAAAAAATACGGGACCAGAATTTTTATCTTATTTCACTACAAGACCTGGTTCAACAGAAGAAATACCAAAACTGACATACTTAATTCCAATACCAGAGTGGAAATGGTACATAGGGACAGGAATATATATTGATGATGTTGACAGAGCAAAAAATAAAAATTTAATTCAACTCATGACCATAACAACAATTATAACGGTTTTATTAATGTTTGGTGGAATAAAAATTGCAAATTTTATTTCTAAACCACTGTCCTATCTTACAAATTTACTAAAAAAATCATCTGAGAATATGGAAGAAGAGTCGACTCAATTGACAAAAATGAGCGAGGATGTTGGAAAATCTTCAAATGAACAAGCCAGCGCAATTCAAGGAACTGCAGCTGCAATTTCTGAAGTCACAAGTATGATAGCAAGGACTTCTACTCTTACTTTAAATTCAGAAAAATTATCACAAACCATAAATAACCGGACTGAAATGGGCAATACAGCCGTTAAAGATATGGTCTCAGCTATGGCCGCAATACAAGAGGCAGGCCAAAGACTGTCAGAAATTGAAGCGATTATTATTCAAATCGAAAATAAAGCAATGATCATAAATGACATTGTTTCAAAAACAGAATTGCTTTCCTTGAATGCATCTATCGAGTCTGCTCGCGCAGGAGAACATGGGAAAGGTTTCGCAGTCGTTGCAGAAGAAGTAGGCAATTTAGCAAAAACAAGTGGAAAATCTTCAAATGAAATTCGGGATCTCTTAAATAAAAGCAGGGAGAAAGTTAAAAGTATATTAGAACTAACCTTAAGCAGAGTTACGGAAGGGCAAAGTAAAACTATAGAAGTATCAAACATTTTTGATCAAATTATAATTGATGTGAAAGAGATAAATACACAAATGAGTCAGATAACTGAAGCCACCAAAGAACAAGAGATTGGTGTTAAACAGATATCGGAAGCGATGACAAAAATTGATTTATCTGCAATTAACAATTTGAAGAGCGCAGAAAATTCTATTCGGTCATCTTCTAAAGTATTAGAAATCAGTCATGAATTAAAAACTATTTCTACTAAAACCGAAGATATTGTTCAAGGAAAAAAATAATAAATATCTACAAATTTATTATTAATATAACTTTTATCAATAATAATTAAAATTTTTCAGAATTAATTTGACACCGCAGATAAATCAGTCGTTTAAATGGATAAATCTAAATTTCTTCAAAAAACTTTTTTGACTCAATGATTTTGTAGTTCAGTCTATATTCTTTTTGTCTTATGTTATTCGTATTCATTACAGATTGATAATAAAAACTCCATTTATTTTTTTCCCGAAAGCCTATCACAATTGCCCCACCGACAAAATTCGCCGCATCATTAGAAGGAATTGATTTTATACGATAATAAAAATTAGAAGCATGATTCATACTATTAAAATATTCTTCTTTATATAAGGATCTCAAGAGTTCTAGATTTCCTTTTGATTTATACTTTACAGTAAAGATGTCCATCAAGCGTGCAAGCGATTTTTGAGTATTAAAACTTTGCCAATTCGGAGGTTTATTTATTAAATCAGCTGCACTTTTAATATCGTCCATACTTGAATTTAATGCATTTGCATGACAAACGACAATTTTTTTAGTAAAAAGATTTCGACAAATATAAAATGAACAGCCATTCATTCGAGCTGTTACAAAAGTATTGATAGCACCTGTATTTGGCAACTCCATTGCTGTTACACTATTTTCTTTAAAAGGTAAATAAAAAGTATCATTTAATAAGTTTTCATCTTTCATCTCAATAAAATGCGCGCCTGAAAAATCATCTTTTTTCAAAGTTGATTTAAATACATTGCTATTGTTAAACAATAAATTACCATCAAATAATTTTGTTACATTTTTAATTAATTTCAGGCCAACTGTTGAATTTTCTATAATATCTATTATTGGTATATTTTCCAATGCTCGATAATTTATATTCATAAATATTCTTTCCCCAAAACATCAATTAAAAAATAATTATGTGTAAAAAATATGATTTAAAATATAAAAATAAGTATTTTATATTTCAAAGAATTATATTAAATCAAATTGAATCGTGCGGTTTATGTCAAAACCTAAGATAACCATAACTATTTTAAATATTATTACAATAGAAAATATTTTTGCTATTTTTTTGAGCGTTAGATCGAAGCAGCTCAGTACTTATTTAAGGTAGAAAATTGCAATAAATGGCCCTAAAAATTTACCCACACTTGAAGCTATTAAGTGAAGAGAGATTAACTGAAATTTATTGATGTCATAGTTTCTGCTGTAAAATAGCGCTGCTGAGTTAATATATGTGCCTGAATTTGAAATTCCGAGTAATATAAATAATATGAGTATCTCCATAACACTCCGAGAATTGCTTAATAATATAACAATTAAAATAAAAATATGGCTAAAAAGACTTGTAAAGAACGTAACCTTTTCGCCTATATAGTAGGAGAATTTGAGCCATAATTTTTGAGAAAAAGCATGACAGAAAGCCTCTATTGCAAGAAAAATTCCAATAATACTCACATCGAATCCATTGCTTTTTAACGCTGGAGGTATCGTCGTGTACCAAAAACTAAAAACCGTTAAATCGAGAATGAATAATACGATACAAAGATTCAAATGTTTAAAATTTTTATTCTTAAAAAACTGCATGAGCGAAAATCTTACTTTTTCTTCATTTCTTTTTGCTGTATCAATGAAAAAAGATAATAGAATAGATGTGAAAGCCATAAAATATATCGCAATATTACTTATTTCTTTACTTTTGTGACTTGATGTCACAAGGCAGCCTATGAAAAACCCAAGTGAGATGCCTAAAATTTTTAAAAAATTGAGCATCATAAGTTGATTTTTCAATGTGCTTTTATCGGATGTATTCGTTGCATATGAGAGGCTCGCAACTTCTATGGAAGAAGAAGAAAGCCCCATAATTATAGCAAATACAAAACAAAATGGGATCGAATGATAAAAATTAAAGACATAAAAAAGTAAATTAATAATCGAAATTATGATGGCAATATATTTAATATATTGTATAGAAAAATGATATAATCTATAAGAACATATTAAGAAGAATAAACTCACAAGCGAGGTGATTGAATATAAATTCAGCACCACCAGAGGTAGATTATTTGCAATTGCAAAGAGTGGATAGGAGATAGAGAAAATAATATAATAAACTCGAAAAATAAGACTCACAATATAAAAGTTATTTTTATGAAGAAAATTTATTGCTGTACTGTGTATGCGTAAACCCATCTTTTTAATTTCACTTTTCTATAAATGAATCTTTAGGCAGATTATGTTCTTTATAAAAACCTCTTTGAGCAATTAGGAAAAATTGTTAGCATAAAAATATTTTTAAGTAAATATTTTATTTATTAAAATAAACCGAATGTCGCATATGATAAAGTTATGTAGCATAAATCAGCAGCGGTCATTTAAAATCGAGCGTTTGTCGTATAAACAGCAGAGCGTCGAATAGCATAATTTAGAGGGGAGAGTAAGAGAATGGCTCCGAAGGGCATTTGCGGCCAGCAACTCTGCCCAGAGGAGTCTTCTCTGACTCAAACCCGTCGAATTTAATAAATTTCAAAATGATGATTTTTGCACCACCCGTCGAATTTATCCAAATAAAAAATGATGATTAATCAGACACCTTAGTTAAATTGATTATTTTATTTGCAATATTCTCAAGCGGTTCAACAAAATCGACTGCATTTAACTTAATAGCTTCACGAGGCATACCAAAAACCACACAAGTTTCTTCATTTTGTGCAATTGTTTTAGCCCCAGTTTCTTTTAATTGCTTTAACCCTTGGGCACCATCAACTCCCATGCCGGTTAATATAATCCCTAACATTTTTTGTAATCTTAATTGTGCTAATGAATAAAATAATACATCTACAGAAGGTCTATGCCCATTCACCACAGCTGCACCAGTCGTTTGAATTTGCAAATTATTCATATGTTTTCTTACGATCATGTGATAATTTCCAGGTGCTATATAAACTTTATTGGGCATTAAAATATCTTTGTCTGTTGCTTCAACTACATCAAAAGGACATATATTATTTAGTCTATCTGCAAGAGCTTTTGAAAAAACTTCAGGGATATGTTGAACAATCAAAATAGGTGGTATTTGTGATGGAAGATGTTCTAAAATCAATTTTAAAGCTTCCGTCCCTCCTGTTGAAGAACCTATCGCTATTAAATACTGTTCATCCAAAACTTTATTTTCATTATAATTATAAACTCGATCTCTATGCAAAGAAATTTTCGCACTTTTTGCTAAAATAATTTTTTCTATTAATATTTTACCTTCTTCGACTATATTTCGTAACTCTGGTTTTTGAAAGAAATCCACCGCACCTAGCTCTAGAGCTTCCATGACAAGAGAGCCTTCTTCTAAATTCAGTGCGCTAACAACAACCGTTGGAATCTTATAACGAGGTATAATTAATCGCAAAATATCGATACCACTTAGATATGGCATGTTGATATCTAAAGTAATTACATCTGGTTTTAATAATTGAATTTGTTTATCAAGTTGTCGTGGGTCTTCCACTTCACCCACAACTTGAATATTGCTACTTTTTGCTAATATATTCTTAAGTTGTGCTCGAATGGTCGGTGAATCATCAACAATAAGAACACGAATCGTATTTTGTAATTCTTTTAAGACAAGAGGAGTTTTATTGTTTGTTTTATCTGTTACTTTATATTGTTTTAAAATCGTATCTATCTTAAAACAAATTTCTTCACTCGACTCATCCATATTTTTTAAATCTGGTTTTTCAACATAATCAGATGCTCCGAGATCAAGAGCTTCCTTTGCAATGTTAGTTCCATCTCTTTCAATAGAACTGACGACTAAAACCGGTGGGTGCTTTCCTTTCACAAATGAGGTTTTTAAATACTCTATGCCTGTTTCTCCGGGCATATGAATATCTAAAGTCATTATGTCAATTTTATTTGATTTTAAAACTGCGCGCGCTTGCTCAGTGCTGCTCACAGTTGCAACGACCTCAAAGCCATTTTCAATTGTAAGAATTTTTTTCATTAAAAGCAAAATTGTTGGAGAATCATCAACCACGAGCACTTTAATAAGCGACTTTTTAACATCTTGGAGAGTTATATTCAATTCTTTTTCTTCAAAAGTACTGTGTGAATATATTGCGTTTGAAAATAATTTTACAGGAAGATTAAGATTATTAATTGATTCACTGATACCTAAGACCAAAATTCCATGCGGTTCAAGTCGATGTAATAGATTTTTTATAATTTCTATAATTTGTTCATTATTAAAATAAATTAAAACGTTACGACAAAAAATAATATCAAACTTCTCGGATAAATATTTCTGACCGAGCTTTGTTAAATTTGCTTCCTCAAAAGTAACTGAGTTTTTAATGTGAATTTTTGGTTTAACATAGTCACGAATCTCACCTAGGCCCCTTAACCAATTCCCATGAATATAAAACATAGGGACTTGAGAAATATCTTTATAAATATAGACTCCGTTTTTTGCATACTCAATAGATTCATGATCCACATCTGTAGCTAAAATTTTAAAATCGCAGTTATTTAATTTGTTTTCTTGTTTTAGCTTATGAAAAAGCATAGACAGTGAATATGCCTCTTGCCCTTGGCTACAGGCAGCACTCCATATACGGATCGTTTTATCTTTTTTAACTTGTAATATATTTTTCAAATATTTTTTTTCGATATCTTCAAAATGAAAGTATTCTCTAAAAAAGAAGCTATGATGAGTTGTAAATATAGAAATAATTGCTTTTTTTTCTTGCGATATATTTTTTTCTAAATACTCCAAATATTCCTTAGGAGATTTCATTCCTAAATTCGTCAAGCGTTTTTGCAAACGTGATTCTATCATGGAAATATTGTTTTCAGATACTTGATTGCCAGTTTCCTCTTTTACAATATTTTTAATTTTAAGAATGAGATCATTCCATTCCGAATTCATCAAAGCTCCTCAAAACGATCATCGTCGTATTTTGGCACTCCATCCTTTTTTCTATTATCTTTTAGATTCTTTTCATTTTTGCCAAGTTTTATTTCATTAATATTTATTGATTGTTTACTTTTATTAAGTAATTCACTTTTAGTCATTTTTCTAAATTTTTCAATGCTTAATTTTTTATTGTCGGTTCTCTTAGGGGAAGATTTAGTTGAAGATGCAGCATCATTTATATCTATCGTTGATGATTTTTCATTATGTCCATACACAATATCCATCAATCCCTTCGTCAGGGCTTCAAGTTCATGACTTTGATTATAAAGAATTGTTGAAGTTTCCGATGATTTCTGGGCAATTTTAGAATTTTGATTTGTCAATGTATCAAGTTCGCTCATCGCATTATTTATTTCTGCAACCCCATTCGCTTGCTCTATCGACGAATTTGAAATTTCGTTAATCAATGAATTTACTTCTTCAGAGTTTGCAAAGATTTTTTCAAAGATCTCCATACACTCACGACTCACTTCTTCGCCAGATTGAACAGCCTCTTTGGAACTCAACATTATTCTTTCAACATTATTTTTTGTATCATCAATTATACTTCTTACTTTTTCCACACTATTTTCTAGTAATGCAGATATTTCACTTGAAGTATTTCCACTCATTTGCGCTAAATTTCCCACTTCCTCTGCCACAATAGAAAATCCTCTGCCATGCTCACCCGCCCTTGCAGCCTCAACGGAAGCATTGAAGGATAGTATTTTTGTTTGAAAGACAATTTCATCTATTAATTTTGCTTTATCCTCGATTTCAGATATAAACTTAACTATTTCTGATATTCTTTTATTTCCTTCAAAAACTTCAGATAAAACATTCTGATTGCTCGTTTTAATATTGCCAATAGAACGAACCATTTTATCGATTGCACTCTTTCCAGCAGTTATCTTTTTGCGATTTTCTTCTGATTTTCTTTTTGACATATTTGCCATCTCTGAAGTTTTATTCATCATTGCACTAATTTCATTCACTGCAGAGGCTGTTTCTTGTAAAGCAGATGTTTGTTGGATAGAAGCAGACGATAATTTTTGACTTTCCTCATTAACCTCAGCTGATGTTCTATTTAATTCTTGATTCCCATGCGCAAGTTTAGCGGCAAATTCCATAATAACTTTTGACAATCCGGTACTATAATAAATGCTAACAGCAATAGCTAAAAGCAAAACAGCTATTAATAAAAGAGCAAAAATAATTTTTGTCTTATTAATAGCTGACAAGGCCTCGCCTTTGTCGACTCTTACTAAAACTTTCCAATTCAATTTATCAGCAATTTTCATTCCTGTAACCAATTTATATGCAGTAAATTGAAACTCTTTCCGTCTTACATTTTCGGACTCTAAAACTCCTTCTTGGCCTTTTTGTGCATTTATGGCAGCAATTTGCTTTTCTTTTACAAGATTGAATTTGTTAAGAATTTTACCATCATGAACCACAATATTCTTATATCCATTTGTAGCAGGATGAAAGTCTAAAATAATGTTTCCTTCAGAATCTAATAAATTAATTTCGAGACTTTTTAAACCACTGTTTGCAAAACTGTCATAAACACGCGATATTGTATTTTCAAGCCAGAAAAAATTTGCATGATTACTAATAATTCCTACTGCTTCTCCTTTTATATTATAAATAAAAGCTGAAAATATTGTTCCATAATTTTTCTCTTGATATACTTTTTCTACCAGGTCATTGAAATTAGGATCTTGAAAATAAACGTTTGAAAAACCTTTTTTAGGATCTTCCAAAAAATTTCGAGCTAAAGTTTCTTTAAACCATTTTGCTTTTGAAAAATTCATTGCATACAATTTTTCGCTGTTATTTTTTTTTCCCTCTGGGGAGCTATCGTTCACTGCTAAGAGTTTTCCATTGAGATCACAAACTAAAATAAGATCGTAAATTCCATATAATTTACTAAATTGATTGAGTGTGTTCACGTGATCGCGCGAATAGCCATTTATATTTCTAAAATATTGAGCAAAAACCTTTATATCTCCATATCTCTCGTAGAACTGATCTTGAAATGAGTTTGATAAATCCTCAGCAGCAAGAAACAACTTACTTTTTACCATTTCTTCTTGTTGAGAAACATTCACAAAGATTAAAATTATTGCTGCTATAGAAACTATAATAATTCCACCTATACTTAAAACAAATATTTTAGCTCGTAAAGATAATTTCTCAAGCATGCAAACACCTCACGACCCGGAATTCTCTATGTGTAAAAGATCTTCAATACTTAATGATTTTGCTAAATTTATTAAAACTATGATTTGATTTTTATGTTCAATTATTCCATCTATATAATCATTTTTAATCGATGTTTGCATATTTGGTTTTGGCAATATTTTATCTTTTTCAATTTTTATTACATTATCAACTGAATCTACTAAAGCTCCCATTGTTATATTTTCTAAATCACAGACAATTACTGAGTTTTCCTCCTCACCTCTGCTCACAATATTCAACTTCTTACGCATATCTATAACGCTGATAACTTTGCCTCTTAAATTCATAATTCCACAAAAATAGCTCGGAGTATAAGGTATTTGAGTAAATTCTGGAATTCCTATGACTTCTTTTACTTGTAAAAGTGGAATGCTAAAATGCTCGTTACCTAAGCTAAAGCATAAATATCGATTTTCTCCTGAAGATAACGTTCTTAATTTGTTTAATTGATCATCACTCATAACGTTTGCCCACTTATACTTCTTTGAAGATTATTCTGAAAATTTTTACTATTAATTAATTGAGAAATCTCCAATATAGGTACTACTTTTCCATCACCCAGTATAACACTTCCAACAATTCCTGATTCACATCTCAATTCTTCACCAAGATTTTTTGTCACAACAGATTGTATAGATATAACTCTATCAACAATGGCTCCGATTTTATTTTCATTTGCTTGGACTATAAAAATAACTCTATCTTTTAACACATCATTTTTTTTCCGATGAATGTTTAAACCTAAAGAAAGATCAATAACAGATATTTCCTCATCTCTTAATTTAATGATATTTTCAATTCCGGTTAAATATGTTAAATTGCTTTTTCTTAAGCTTAAGCATTCTATCACCTGTTGGACAGGAATAATAAACTTTTGATTTGATATTTCAGCAATAAAGGCTTCCATAATTCCAACAGAAAGTGGAATTTTTATTTTAAACTCAGTGCCGATATTTATAGCTGAACTGATTTCTATCTTTCCATTCAGTTTCTCAATATTCGTTTTAACAACATCCATTCCTACTCCACGTCCGGAAATGTCAGTTGTTTCAGTTTTTGTAGAAAAGCCTGGGGCAAATATAAGCTCATAGCATTGACTGTCTGCTAACTTAACATCTTCGGAAATTACCCCTTTTTTAATTGCACTTTCATATAGTTGCACAGGATTTAATCCTTTGCCATCATCAGCCACTGTGATAACTAAATTACCTGATTCATGTGATGCATTGACAGTAATATTTCCTTCTAGCATTTTCCCTTTTGTAACTCGCTCTTCGTTTTCTTCAATGCCATGATCAATTGCATTGCGAATCATATGCATGAGTGGGTCCGATAATTCATCCAAAATAAATTTATCGAGTTCTGTATTTTCACCTACAAAAGTAACATTTACTATTTTTCCAAGTTGAGCCGAAGTGTCACGTGCTGTGCGTAGTAGTTTTTGAAATACAGGTTTAATAGGTACTAATCTCAAGCGCATAATTATTTCTTGAACTTCTTTCGTAGTTTTTTTTAATAGTCGATAATAATTCTTTAAATTTTGATTGCTTTCTTGTTTTATTTGTTCTTCTAACATACTCTCGATTATAACAATCTCGCCTATATAGTTTTGAAGCTTTTCGATTTTACTTAGAGAAACGCGAATTACTTCTTCAGATAATATCTTTTTAGAGGCTATTGTTTTTTGTTTTGTAAATTCTTCTATTTTGTTTAATAAGATATTGTTTTTTGCATCTTCGACTTCATTATCATCATATAGGACAAGAATATCACCTTCCTTTAAATCTTCACTAACACTTGGTGCATTTTCAATTGCTTGACCGGACTCTTCAGATTGAACTTGATCAATCTCTGCGATTATATTTTTTGTATCCACTTTATAATCTGAATTTATTTTTATCTGCTCTACTATATGTTTAAGTTTATCATTTGTTACTAACAGGACATTGATGATTTTTTGTGAGATGTTCAATTCTTTGTTTTTTAACTTAAGTAAAAATGACTCTAACCTGTGAAGAATTTCTGCTATATCACTAAAGCCAACGGCTTTTGCACTGCCTTTTAAATTATGGGCAAGGCGAAAGCAGCGGGCTAAAAGATCGCTTGGTGGGTTTTGACTGAACTGCAAATAGGCTTCTTCAGCTTCTTCTAAATTAATATCAGCCTCTCTTAGAAAAACCTTGCGCAGTTCTAATTCAAAATCGTCATCCATTTTAAGTTATCCTCAGGCAAATGGATTTAAAAATATTTGTAGTTAATATCGCTTGCAAATTTTAAAAGTTTAACTCTCCGCAAAAGAAACGGATGCAAAAATTGCAGCTCTTTAGTCAAATAGACTTTTACCGATTGTCCATTGTTGAGGGCGGGATTATGAAAAAGATAAAGTTAAATTTTAAAGTATCGCTGAAAAAAAGATTTTATTTACTCATGTTCATAGTATTTATAAATATGTTTATTATTGCAATATTTAGTTTATATTCCAATTATCAATCGAGTAAAAGCTTAACTTCTCTTTCTAATTTATATTTTCCTGCTATACAAAATTCTATACTAGCCGATATGATCCATGATGGTTTACGCGCTAACGTAAATTTGGCACTTTTTCAAATGTTGAATGGTTCAACTTCGGAAGACAAAGTCGAAATCGAAAAAGAAAATATGGAAATGACAACAAAATTTATTTCCTATATAGAAAACATTCAAAAAATGAATTTAGATGAAAACATTCAAACTAATATTGAAAGACTACTGCCAATTTTAAAGGAATATTCGAATACAAGTACAAGAGTTATTAATGCAGCTTTTTCATTAAACGGAAAAAAAGCTTTAGAAGAGAGCAATAAATTCAATATACTATTTAAAAAACTTGAAGTCGAACTCGATTTACTATCAGAATCGATTGAAAAGCTAAGCAATGGCAAAATTGAAGGCGCTAAAAATTCTGCCAATAATTTTCAACTTTTGAATTTAATCATTATACTTTTCTTTATGCTTTTAAGTGGGTTTATAAGTTTTATTTTTATTAAAAAAATAACTAATGTAACATTTCAAATAATTGAATCACTTAACCTACAAAGTCAAGAGATAAGAATGTCTGCAAGCAATATAAACGATACGTCACATGAGTTATACAATGCAGCAAAGTCGCAAAGTGATTCGTTACAAAAAACGAGTACTGCAATCCATGAAATAAATTCAATGGTAAAAAGAACATCTGAAAGTACATTCAATTCAAGTGTTCTCTCGAAAAGAAGTGAAGAAACTGTATTAAATGGAAAAAAAAGCGTTAACGAACTAATAAGCTGTATTGAAAAAGTGAAAGTCAATAACGTAAATATTATGGAAAAAGTCACTTCTAGCAATAAGAGGTTCACAGAAATTATTAAAGTTATTTCTAATATATCATCGCGAACAAAAGTTATTAATGAAATTGTTTTTAAAACAAAACTTCTTTCTTTTAATGCATCTGTTGAAGCCGCACGGGCAGGTGAGCATGGCAGAGGTTTTTCAGTAGTTGCAGAAGAAGTTGGAAGTCTTGCAATGATGAGTGGCGAAGCAGCAAAAGAAATAAATAAAATGCTTGCTGAAAGTATAGCAAAAGTCGAAGATATTATTTCTGTAACTAATTCAGAAGTATCTAAAATTATTGCTCTAGGTGATGAAAGTATTAATGAGAGCACAGAACTTGCAAATAATTGTACGAATGTAATGGAAAATACGGTTGAAAATGTTTCTTTAGTCAATAAATCTATAACTGATATTTCTTTAGCTGCTAAAGAACAAGAAGCTGGAATATCGGAAATTGTAAAAGCAATCACTGAAATTGAAATATTAACTCAGGCAAACGAATCTATCGCCAATCACTCATCCCAAGCAAGTCGTGACCTCACAGAAAAGGCAAATATAATTTTAGAAATCATTCATAATTTAAATTATATTATGAATGGAGAGCAAGTTGAAAAACTTTAATTTTTATTTCGCAATAGAAGCGATGCCTACCAAACCTTTTAAATCATCATCACTGATAGAAATCCCTGCACCTAAGAATGGCAATGGTTTTTCGCTGATAACGAGTCCATCAACCCCACCTGTGACAAAGAAATTTGGTGTTATAAAATAATTTACAAAAAGTTTTAAATTGATAAAGCCTCTGTTGCCATAAAGAGTGTCTGAAGGGATTGGCACACCATTAAATTGAGAAATTTCCATTGTACCTACTAATTTATCTTTAAATGCATAGAAATCTGTTGCTAGGCCTGCAGAACTTGAAAATAATCCTAGACGCAAACTCATAAAACCAAAACGCTGCGCCACTTGTAAATTGTAACGTAGTTTATCTACATCTTCAGGAACATTTTCTTGAGTATTCGTTACAGTTGTATTGCCAGTTGTAGTTGAAGTTTCGGTTTTATTTGTTACTTTACGAGCATAAGCAGCATTTGTAATTCCTAATAAGTAATATCTATCGGGACGGGTGGAGAGGAGTAGATTGAGTTCGTTGGTGTATTTATCACCAGGAACAGCATTCGCAAGTCTCGCCTCAGCACGATCCTGTACAGTGATTTTAAGTTGAGAAATTGGCCGAACGGCATCTTGAATGCTTTTTAAAGTGGCTTTAACTTCTTCTGCTGTCTCTTCTTTGGCAATCAATTGACCAAGAGTTCCTTCACCATTTTCAACTTTTGCAGCCATCCGTTTGATTGATGCCGCTGCAGCTTCAACGCTTGTTATAATACTTTCAATTTTTTCTCGATTTTCAGGGGTCGAAATTTGTCTTAACTCTGTTGTAAAAGTTTTTACATCAGCAATAATTTGATCAATTTTTGCATCATTTCTTTCAATCAATTTTGAAAGTCTCACAGAGGTATCTCTCAAACCTTGAATGGCTTCTTTTAAATTTTCTTTTTGTGAGCCAGTGATTTCTCTTAAATCGCGGGTAACACCTTCAATATTTGACACGATATTTTTAATAGAAGTCTCACCTTCACTTGTGCCAAGAACATTTGCTAAAGATCCGCTAATTTTTTTAATATCTCTTGCAATAGCATTGAGATTTGTCATCAGGGTTTCCATATCATTGGATTCTGGATTTCTGGGCATTTGATCCCCTGATTTCATTTCACCCGTGCCTTTTAAATTACGTACAATTTCTATATAAACGTCACCAAGAATTCCACGGGATTTTATTTCTATATAAGAACCACTTGGAATTTTAACGTTTGAATCAACATCGAAATTGACGCGCGCTCCATCTGGCAATATTTCAACAGAGGTGACTTCACCTACCTTTACTCCAGAAGCTCTTATTTGCGTTCTTTCAGCTACTCCTCCAACATTATTTAAAACTGTATGAAAATGTTGTTTTTTGCTGGCAAAAGGATTCCCACCCAAAACAAATGCCGTAGTTGTCAAAACCGAAGCTCCAACGAGCGCAAAGAGACCTACTTTTATTTCTGATGTCATTAACATTTATGAACGATCCTTAACTCAGATTTTGACACGCTGTTATAATTTTAATTTATGCGATAGGAACTGCCAATGGACCATTTCTGCCGCCAGATAAGAATTGCTTAACAAGAGCATCTTGACTCGCTTGAAATTCTTCGGGAGTACCTTCAAAATACACCTTTCCTTCATGCAGGAAAAAAATATATTCTGCAATATTCATCACTGATGTGATATCATGACTTATTACAACAGACGTTATTCCTTCAATTTTTTTCTGTGTGCTTTGAATTAAGTTATCGATGAGATCCGCTATTAATGGATCCATACTTGTTGTCGGCTCATCATAAAGTAACAACTTAGGTTTTAAAGCAAGCGCTCTCGCTAATCCTACTCTTTTTCTCTCACCAATCGATAATTCCGAAGGAAATTTTTCTTCAATATTTGCAAGCCCAACTATTTCTAACAAACTTTTAACTTCGTTTTTCATTTTCCCAATCGGTATTTTTGTATGATTTTGAATTGGAAAAGAAATGTTTTCAAATACATTTAAACTGTCAAATAAAGCGCCGTCTTGAAAAAGTGTGCCTATTTGCTGACGAATATTTTCCCATGCACGCTCATTCGCGTTGTGCATAGCTACACCATCGATCCACACTTCACCTTCATCAGGTTTTAATATACCAATAATATGCTTTAAAGTAACAGATTTGCCTTCACCACTTCGACCAATAATATATGAGATTTTTTTCTCTGGAATATTTAAATTTAATCCTCTGAGAACTTTATTCTTGCCAAAAGTTTTTTTTAAATTAATTAAAGTTACGATTGATTTTTCTTTTACTTTTTCCATTTTAAACCTGAAATAAAGTGATAATAAAGTCTCCCACTAAAATTGAGAGCAAGCCAGCAACAACCGCTTTAGTGGTTGCTTCACCGACCCCCTTAGCACCACCTCTCGCATTGAATCCTTTATAACAAGCAATGGTTGCAAAAATAAACCCGAAGAATAATGCTTTTACAAGTCCTTTGACAACATCACTCCACCATACGATCCATTGCAACTGCTGAAAAAATACCATTGTATCCACACGATAATAAAATATTGCAACAATGTAACAACCAACTACTCCAATGAATAAAAATATTCCCGCTAAAATAGGCATCATAATTACACTTGCAATAACCCTTGGTACAACTAGATAACTAATCGGATTAACACCCATAGCTTCCATTGCGTCAATCTGCTCATTTACACGCATGGTTGCTATTTCTGCTGCCATAGCAGCACCTGCTCGACCTATAACGATAAAACCACACATGACAGGCCCAAGTTCAAGCGCTAAAGATTTCCCTGTGGCAGCACCCATTAATCCTTCTGCACTAAATAAGCGAAAAATGACTCCCAATTGTAATCCTAAAACGGCTCCAACAAATAAAGCTGCTATTGATATAATAAGTGAACTTTTATTACCAACAAACTCAAGCTGTTTAATAATAAGGCCTATACGAAAAGGTGGAAATATTGACCAACGTAATACTTCTCGTAAAAATATTATAAATCTCCCTAAACCACCGATAGTAGAAAGGATAACATGACCTATATATCCGATTAAAGAAATTATTATTTTCATATCAAAAATTATCTCACTTCTTTTCTAATGACATCACCTAGAGAAGTTAAATCAGAAAGTCTTAATTCATTTTCTCTATCCAATGAAGCTGATATAGGGACTTCAATAACTATTTCTGCATAATTTATAAGTTCTTGAAATATTTTTTGCTGAGTCATTATATAATTTGCTAAATAATTTGAAAGCAATTTTTCAGAATCAATCAAAGCATTTTCATTATTTATAAACTCATTAAAGACAATTTCATTTTTTAAATGAATAGGAAATGCTCTATTAATAATTGCTAATTTAGGATTTATCCCCATATATTTCAATATTCGCCCTAATTCTTTGGTAACAAAAACGGCATCTTCACGGATCGAGCTAATTAAGATAAATTGAGTGTTTTCATCTTGCAGCCATTTTTGAGAGTATTTTAATCTTTTTATTGCTGTAATAAACACATCATCCAGCATGGTCAAAAATTCACCAAAATTAATTAAAAAACTTCGTCCACCAACGAGCGCCAAACCTTCTATAATTTTCCTAGCTCCGGTCTTTAAAGCTCTTGCAAAAAAACTTTGTTTTTCTTGCGCTCCACCCACAAACCATTTAAGCCATTCCACCAGTTTTCCATCAAGAAAGGCCATAATTTTTTCAGGTTTTGAAATAAAATCGATGGCATGAATCCCTGGAGCTGTGTCGATGACCAATTCTTCTACATCAGGATACTGCTCAACCCATTCTGCGATACGAATGGCTGCCAAAGTGTCTGTAGCAGAGGCCATTTTCTCTGCCAATGCGCTAAAATATGGATTTTCAAATAGTTTTTCTTGCTTATCAGCAGGCATACCTTTTTCTTCGACCCAGCGCGATAGACTCTCGCCGATTTGTAAAACAGCTGCACGTAACTCTCCTCTGCAGTTATTTCCGAGTGGAATAAGCACGCCACGCTCGGATAAATTGCTCACTCCAAGTGCAGATTGTAATCTTTTTGCAGGGTCAATACTCAACAGCCCTACTTTTTTTCCTGAGCTAGCGAGTGACAGAGCAAAAGAAGCAGATAAAGTCGTTTTTCCAACTCCACCCGCACCCAAAAAAACATGGAGCTTTGGAAAAGAAGAGCCCATTCTTTACCTCAATTAAAATTCAATTCACTTAAGCAAGAGTTGCATAATACTTTGCCAATGAATTTATGATTGTGAGAGACGTAGTTGATTTATACATCATGCCTATATCAGGTAAAGAAATAATTGGTATAGGTGGATGATTGTTTTGAGCCCAAAAAGATAGTTTTTTCTCAAAAATATCTCTTTTTGCTAGAGATGCTAAGATCAGTTCTAACTCTTCTTTTGAATTATCGTGTTTAAATCTTTCTTCCATTTTTATAAACCAATCTTCATTTTTAATATTTTCGAAGCCTTTAAAAAAATGTGGATTGATAGATTGATTTAAAAAAATTGCGTTCGGACTGCGATTTAATTGTTTAGTTATTTTTGGAATTGTTTCATAACACTCTTCAACTGGCAATTCCTCTGGTAAGGTAACAACAATAACCCCTGTCTTTTGTGGATCAGCGATTAATTTTGCGACTCGTTCACATTCGTTTGCCAATGGACCTGTGATACCAAAATTTGCAATTGCAGGAGCTATGCCAAATAAAGAAACAGCATGACCTGTCGCAGGCGCATCGACGATCACCCGATCGTAGCTATACCCTTTTTCGCATTGTGCTAACTCAACCAACCAAAATAAACGGCCTAAAAAAAACAGCTCCTGTACACCAGGCGCTGCATGTATTAATTTCTGCACGTGTTTATTTTCAATGATAACAGAATAAAGAAGCTTCATTTTCAAATGATCAACAAAATACTCTTTTATGGCTTCAGCTGCTGAATAGTTCATAACTTTAAAGCCGCTTGGCAATGCAGTTTCTTTGTGCGAACACTGTGGAGATGAATACAGAGGTGAAATGGAATCTTTTAATGCCCATTGAACAACAAGAACAGACTCTCCTTGTCCTGCAAAATAAGTCGCAAGAGATGTCGCAACCGTTGTTCTACCTACCCCGCCTTTACCCACAACAAATAAAAGCTTTTGAGATATTTGATTGGAGAATTGCATTTTATGACTTTGGTGAGTCTTTGTGCTCAACGTCAACCACCTGGGCTAAATTTTGATTTTGCACAGGAGTAGTGGGGGCTTTTAATTGTTTATCTTCAGGTTGAGCGCCATTGCTTAAACCTTTTTTAAAATTAGAAATTCCCTCGCCCAGTGATCTGCCGACAACAGCAAGTCGACTTCCACCAAAAAGCACAATAACAATTCCAAAAATAAGAGCTAATTCACCAAAGCTAAAGGAGTGCATAACCACCCTCCAAAAAAAGACTAAAAAGCGATCCATCCTAAGAAAAATGAGGCGCTTTCATAAAAAAGAAAGAACCGTCGGACACAGTTAACCTTAGCATAAAGATAAGTCAAATATCAATTCACCGGCATAGAAGCA
This sequence comes from Fluviispira vulneris, assembly GCF_014281055.1. Classification (NCBI taxonomy): domain Bacteria; kingdom Pseudomonadati; phylum Bdellovibrionota; class Oligoflexia; order Silvanigrellales; family Silvanigrellaceae; genus Fluviispira; species Fluviispira vulneris. The sequence goes on from NZ_JACRSE010000004.1 coordinate 113,725, forward strand.
GCATTCTTTGCTTCACTTGGCATAGCTAAAGCAATCGCTTCAGCTATGTCCATCACTTCAAGATTTTTTGTTTCTTCCAAGTTTTGAAACGCACTCTTGAAGTTAATCATGCAAAATGAGCACCCCGTGACCAATGTTTGCGCACCTGTGGCAGCAACGTGTTTCAAGCGATTTTCTACGATTTTACCGCCACCTTCACTTTCATACCACATATTTCCCCCACCCATACCACAACAGTTCGATGTCTCACGACTCGACTCCATTTCGGAAAGGCGTAAACCCGCAACGGCTTCAAGAATTTGTCGAGGGGCATCGTATTCCCCATTGTGCCGTCCTAAAAAACAAGGGTCATGAAAAGTAACAGATTTGTTTACTTCTACCGGTAATTTTAATTTCTGTGACTTATATAATTCAGTTAATAATTGTGAATGATGATAGACTTCATATTTTCCACCATATTCTTGGTAATCATTTTTTAAAGTATTAAAACAATGTGGACAATGAGTGACTATTTTTTTGAATTTTAATTTATTCAATTGTTCGACGTTGCTATTTGCAATTTCTGAAAAGGAATATTCATCACCTAAGCGCTTTACAGGTTCTCCATTACACTTTTCTGCTTTGCCCATAACAGCAAAATCGACACCGCAATATTTTAAAATATTAACGACAGCACGTGCGACTTTTTGATTGCCTAAATCATAGGAACCAGCACAACCGACATAGTAAAGATATTCAACTTCAGGTGTTTCTCCTGTTATAATCGGCAGATCGAGTCCTTCTGCCCATTTAAAGCGGTCAGCTTGAGGCAAACCCCATGGATTGCTATATTGTTTGATATTTTCTATTGCTTTTCCTGCTGAGGTCGGCACTTCGCCTAAAGATAAAGTTTGATAACGTCTCAGTTGCATAATAGTGCGCAGTTGATCAATACCCACTGGACACTCATTCACACAGCCACCACAATTTGTACAAGACCAAATCTCGTTGTGCGTGATTGTGCCATTTTCGAATAGAAAATATTTTTCATCGTCTTCTTTGGAAAATAATGCTTCGACGGTCATACTATTTTTTAATTTTAAAATAACTTCTCTTGGGTCAAGTGGTTTTCCCACGGCATTAGCAGGGCAGATATCCGTACAGCGTCTACACTCTGTACAACTGTCAAAACTTAATAAATCTTTCCAAGTAAAATCTTTTATATCACGTGCACCAAAATATTCTGCTTCTGCATTTTCAAAATCCATTTTTGCTAGCATAACTGTTGGTGTTAAACGTTGTGTGTATAAATTTAAGGAAGCAGTGACAATATGCATAGCACGGGTATAAGGTATAAACGCTACAAATGCCATGGTTGTTACCATATGAAAATACCACAAACTGGTATATAAAACATTTGCATTATCTGCAGACATTTCTTTAGGAAAAATAAAACTAATAGCGTTACCTAAAAATGCCCATTGCATATCGGGCGCATTTTCTTGGAATGCTAAACGAAAACCTTGTAATAAAAAGCCTTGAATAACCAATAAAAATAAAAATGAATAAAGTAATGTATATCCAGTGCTATGTTTAAAACCAAGATTTTTATCGCTTCTTCTAAAAATTCCCATTAATAGTCCAATAGCCAAGCCTATACCTGCTACTTGACAGGAAACCTTTATGAATGCGTAAAACCAGCCATAATAAACATCAAGAATATGATAATCTTTTAATGCAACAATTGTTGTTGCAAATAATAATGTTAAAAATCCATAAAAAATAAGGCCATGCATCCATGCTGCATAAACAGATTTGGGTTTTGGATCTCTCTGCCTTCTTGCTCGCAGAACTTTAGCTTGGGCAATGACATTGCGAAATAATAAAAGGAAACGATCAAGTGGGCGATCAAATGCAACCTCTGCTTTGCCCATGCGCCAAAGCTTTATATGTTTCCATACTCCATAAACAAAAATAACCATTGCTATTAAAAGCCAAACATATGTCGTCATATGAAGAATTTCGTTTAATCCACCAGAAGGCGACCAATAAATCTGTCGTGTGAGTTGTTGAGCATCCATGCAAAAAAACCTTATATAAACAGAAAAAAACAATTCCAATATGAATTATTTATAATCTACATGCGCAGCAATGTAAACATTCTCAATTTTTATTTTGAGGAAGCTTGTTTTATTGACCTCGCATTAAATGCTTTTGTACGTATTTCGTTACACCTGTTTTTAAACTTCTAAACTCATGCTGAATTCCTAAAGACCGCAAAGTTGAAAGATCTGCGCAAGTGTAGTTCTGATACTGTCTTATGATATTATCAGGCATAGGAATATATTCAATGGATTCTTGAAGTGAAAGGGCTGAAAAAACTTCCCGTGCAAGATTGTTCCAACTTTCAGCAACGCCACGCCCGATATTTAAAAATAATCCATTCTCAGAAATGACATGCGATGATTTATTTTCTTTTCTAGCCATGCAAATACGAATAAGATCCATTGTGATATCTACTAAATCATCGATATAAACAAAATCTCTGAGTTGTTCTCCATGCGCATACTCTCGAGAATTGCTTTCAAATAATTTTATTTTTCCAGTTCTCACAGCTTGATTATAACCATGATAAACCATGCTTGCCTGACCCGCTTTGTGTGATTCAAATTGACCAAAGACGTTAAAGTAACGAAGTCCAAACCAAGTTTGTGGAGTTGTTTTTTGTTTTAATGCCCAAAGATCAAAATCAAGTTTTGACTTTCCATATAAATTTAAAGAAGCATATTTTTCGCAATCTTCTTTTTTGTCGGAAAAACCATATCTCCCATCGCCATAGGTTGCAGCGCTTGAGGCATAAATAAATGGAATGTCATTTTTAGCACAATATTCCCACAAAATTTGCGAGTAACCTAAGTTCAGTTTTTGAAATATATCTGGATTTGTTTCTGTGGTAGAAGAACAAGCACCATTATGAATAACCATATCTGGTTTGCGATCCAGTTTATTTAAATGGGAAATAAGATTTTCATAGTCAACATATTGATAGCGGACTGACCCTAAAAACCGACGTGCATTGAGCCTATTCATTGAATCTGACATATCGGTTGCGATCACAGAACAGCCTTTTTCTTGCACTTTATTATCAAAGTTTGAAAAGCGGACAGTGTGCTCTTTGGCAAAACCAAGTTCTTCGGGAGCTGCCGTCAGTAATCTTTCCACAACATTTGTTCCAATAAATCCATTTGCGCCCGTAACAACAAAAAGTGGCATATTTGCTCCAATAAGGGTAAAGAGAATTGGCAATTGAGCTTAACATATGCTCATTGAAAAAGCAGTCAAGCTTTTCCCTCTGCAGAGGGGTTTAGCATAAATAGGGTGCTTTTAGAAAATAAAAATCCTACTGAAAAAGAGTTAAAACTAAAAAGAAAAGGAATTTTTACATGAAAGTTGCTGTGATTGGAGCTGGTTTAGCTGGAAGCGAGTGCGCTTGGGTTCTGGCAGAGAAATATGGAATTCAAGTCACTTTATTCGAAATGAAAGCTAAAAAAACAACTCCTGCACAAATATCTCCGCATTTATTTGCAGAACTTGTCTGTTCTAATAGTTTAAAGTCAAAAAGTCGCTTGAACCCAGCTGGCACCTTAAAATGCGAAATCGAGCAATTGGGCAGCATTGTCATCCCATCAGCAAAAAATGCTGAGGTACCTGCTGGAGAAACTCTTGCCGTTGATAGAGAGCTTTTTTCTCAGACAATAACTGATAAACTCAAACAGCATAAAAATCTCAAGATTGTTGATTGCATTGTGGAAAAAGCGAGTGATGTTTTCGAACACTCCGATTTTGCAGCTGTTGTGATAGCAACTGGCCCTTTGACGGATGATAGTTTAGCAAATGATCTGCGAAACATGACAGGCACGGAGGAACTCTATTTTTACGATGCAATAGCACCCATCCTAGATGGCGATACCATCGATCACTCCATCGCCTTTCTCGCAAATAGACAAACACGGACGCATGCCTTTGAAAAGAAACAGGCGCAGGAAAAAGCTCTGACCGATGGTCTTCCTCCTATCGAAGATGAGGAAGAAGAAGGACATTATTTAAATATTCCGTTAAACAAAGAAGAGTATTATTCATTTGTTGAAAAAGTCTGTGCAGGCGCAAAGGTTCCACACAAAGAGTTTGAAGAACCAAAATACTTTAATGGCTGCCAACCCATTGAAGTTCTTGCAGAAAGAGGACCTCGTACGCTTGCCTTTGGCCCTATGAAACCTCGGGGTTTAGACGATCCTCGCACGGGTCGCATGCCTTATGCTGTGGTGCAATTGCGCAAAGAAAAAATGGGTGACTCCGCTTGGAATATGGTTGGTTTTCAAACGCGCTTGACCTGGGGCGCACAAAAAGAAATTTTGCGCACATTACCTGGTCTTGCAAACGTTGAATTCTTTCGCATGGGCAGCATGCACCGCAACACTTATTTGGTATCACCAAATATTTTAAACGAAGATTTTACCTTAAAAGCAGACAATCGATTCTACTTAGCAGGGCAAATAATGGGAGTCGAGGGCTATTTAGAAAGCTCAGCAATGGGTGTTTACATAGCACATGTGATTGGACAAAAATTAAAACACAACCGTGCTCTTACCTGCCCTCCCGCAAATACTTCGCTCGGCTGTCTTGCACGGTATTGCATATATGGTGAAACAAAAAGATTTTCCCCAATGAATATTCACTGGGGATTATATAATGACTTAAGCAAAGAAGACATAAACAAATATTCAACAAATCCACAAAATATTATAAAATTAAAGAAACTTGATAAATCTGTAAAAAGAGAATTAATGGCTTGCCGTTCAGAAGATCTTTTTAGCGCCTGGCTTAAAGAAACAGAATTAAACTGTTTGTAATAATCTATTTAAAATATTTAACTGTTTCCATTAAAATAAAACGAATTAACATACATAATAAAATGTAAGTTAATTCGTTTTATGAGAAAACTTTTTAGGAAATAATTTATTTAAAATCATTGCTCCTATAAGTATTCCTACCATCATTGATAAAAATATATTTTCAGGGATATGTTTATCTATAGTCAAATACATGAAACCTAAATTTAGATCTTTTAATTTAAGCAGTACATTGACTCCGGCAAAACCAACCAATACAAATGCTGTTTTTTCGAGGATTGGAAATTTATCGATGAGTTTAATAAAGAATTGAGCAGCAATACGCATCATCAAAACACCGAGCACGGCTCCGGTAATTAAGACCCATTTAACATCAGAAATAGCTAATGCAACGGCAATTGAGTCGATCGAAAACATCAAATCCATAAGTTCAACTTGAAGAATTGTCATAACGAAAACACGCGAAGAGGATTTGAGTGCAGTATTTTTAATATCACTTAAATCGGTTTCATGGGTTTCCACTCCTTTTTTATGAAAAAAGAGTTCATGAATCGCTAAATAAACAAGATAAATACCTGCTAAGGCTTTTACCCATTCATATTGCATAAGCCAAACACCTACAAAAATAATTCCCACACGCATTGTGTAGGCACCCCATAGTCCCCAAACAAGTGCTTTTTTTTGTAGTTTAACATCTTTCAACTTTTTCCTGACAAGAGCTGCGAGCGCTAAAGCGTTGTCAAAGCTTAAAAGTCCTTCTAATATTACTAGGTTAATAATTATTACGACTTGTGCCCAATTAAATTCAAACAAGGAAGCCTCCTCTTTCATAAAAAATATAGCATTTAATACACTCACATTTAACGAAATAGCTCTGATAAAGCAAGGCTTGACCAAAAACCTTTGAAATGCGATTACTATCACTCTTTTCAACTGATCTGTAAAGGGAGGGCTGAAAGATGCTTGTTGATAATCAATATTCATCGGAGCTAGTTGCAATAAAAAACAAATTAAAAAAAGCCTTACTCGCATTCCAAGAAGGCCAACTTATATTAGTGGGCGATGATGGTCTCCGTGAAAATGAAGCCGATCTCGTCTTTCATGCAAAGGGAGCAACACCCCAAAATGTTAACTTTGCAATAAAATATGCCCGTGGTTTATTGTGTGTTTCATTAGGACATGAATTGGCTGACAATTTGGGTTTTAGCACTTCACCCAAACTCCCTGGCGGAATTGCAAATACAAATTTCACTGTGTCTGTTGATGCCAAAGAGGGAATTACAAATGGAATTTCCGCAAAAGATAGAGCATTGACCATTTCACTTATGGCTAAGCCTAATAGCAAAATGTCTGACTTTATCTCACCTGGCCATGTTTTTCCTGTCCGTGCAATGTCGGGTGGGCTTTTAGCGCGCGCTGGACACACAGAGGCTCTGTATGAGCTTTGCCAAATGACAAAGCTTCCTTACGCGGCTGCAATGTGTGAAGTGCTTGGCGATGACGGCGACGCTATTGATCCACACACTCTTGCACACAAAGAAAATCGAGAATGCGTTTTTCACAATCTTCCCTTTATTTCAACAGTAGATATCCTTTGGAGTAAAATTTTATTTCACGAAAACGATGAAAGCAAATTCCTAAAAAGCGAGCAATTTGATTGCAAAGATAAAAATTTGAAACCAATATCAGTTTATATTTTACAAGCAGGTCTAGAAGAAAATATAACTCTGCCAACGACTTTAAGTATTTATAAAAAAGAATTATCCATAGAAAACATTAGAATATCGATCACAAACTCCGTTTATACTTGGGACAATGGAATTCCAAGAGAGTCTTGTTCAGCTGAAATTTCACTCTTTTCTCATGAAAATTGTTTAGAAATTGTTCCGCACTCTGTAAAAGAATTTTCTGATATGAGCGGTAAAGAAGGATTGAAAAAAACAAAATGTTCTGTTCGTCGCTCAGTAAGTATACTCAGATCTATGCAATTTTTAAATAAAAGCTTCAACTTAAATACTTTGGATGAGAAAAAATTAAGCAAATTAAAATATATTGTGCCTGAAGATTATATGTTTTTGAACGCTATTATTTCCTTGCAAAATATTTAAAAATTACATTTAATTTATAGATCTTATACCTTGCCAAATTAATGGATACCATAATTTCTCATTTTCAATCGGTGTTTTCTTTGGCAATAAAGGATTTTTTAAGAAAATCAACTTTCGATTGTTCAAGTTTGCTGTCTGCAAATATTGAGCGTTAAATTTATTAAAAATATTTTCAAATGAACCATCTTGCAAAATTTTCTCAAACCCATATTTTAATCTTTGTTGTAGTTTTTTATTCAGTTTACTAACAAAAAAATAATAGCCAGTGGGATATACCATAGCCCATTTTTTAATCACGGTTAACCCAAACTCTTTTGCATGACTCTCTGCAATTGGAAATACTTCGAGTGCTCCCAAAGGAAAAAGATCAAAACGACGAGATTTTAGCATAGGATAAAGCACTGGATATGAAGTTGCTTTAATTACATTCATATTATTCTTCAGAAGAATTTCTGTATCTGGCCAATCAAAAACCTGTCCTATTGAAACTTTTTGCAGTTCTTTTGCAGTTTTAATATTTTCAAATTTTTCATTATTTTCTGTTAATACCATTGGAATTCTAACCCCTAATAATCCTTTAAAAATGCAGATTCTAATAGGTTCAGCATCTTCTTCTCTTGATATTGACGTCATAGTTGCAATGACATCAATATTTTGTGAATTATTTTTCAACTCTAAAAAGGCTCTTGACTGCGAAGAAGCCTCGGCTTTTATAAGTTGAAAACTTCCATATTTATCTGTCGATTTTTCTAATAAAAGAGTTAGCAATGCCAGTTCATAACTTAAACTTGAATCATTTTGCGAAGCTGATAAATTATGATGAATAAGCATTTGTGCATTTGAATAATTATTCAAATAAAACATAAAAAAAATAACAGATATCTTATATAATAATCTTAAAAACATAAAAAATCCTTATATTTAATTATTATATTTTTTTCCAAATTGTATAGTAATATGTAGTCTTACGTGAAGAGTATAACAAATCAGCTTGCTTGTAATCTCCAACTTTTTCCCATCCAACTGTATTTGGTTCTTGAGTGATCAATGCTTTTATTATTTTTCCATTTTCCATTTCTTTAAAATGCTCTGAAAAAGATTCATAAGTACTTTTTAAGCTATCTTTATTTGCTACGACAACATCGAGAGGCATTTTTGTTAATACACTTTCTACTAAACCTTCGCATAACAACCACTTCCGTTCATTTGCCGCCAATGGGCAAAGCCACTCAGTGCCATTGAGCATAACTCCCTTTTCTCTTGGTATAGTTGTTAAGAAGTTCCGAACTTCTTTATTTACCTTTTCTCTTTCAATTAAGCCTCTAATTGGATAGAGCAAACTTTTTCTCCACTCAGATGTATTTAGAAAAAATAAAATCATAAAAAATGGAATAATTTTTTTATTGCTGAAAACAAAGTTTACGCTTTTATTTAGTAAAATATTTTTAGAGCTAAATTCAATGCTTAAATAATAAATTCCAAGCACAGTTAAGATCCACCACTGAGTTCCTAGACTTGAAATATAATGAGTATTTGTCGAAACCATCATTCCACCACTGAGTCCAGCTTGAATAAAATAAGCAAGACATCCAAATGAAACACAAATGGCAATAAGTCGATATTTTTTCGAAAAAACTGCTAGAAAAGCAAATGGCCCACAATAGAAAAAGATTTTTAAAAAAGTTTTTATTTTTTCAACAGAAAATAATTGTGAAATTACCAAGATTGGATCTCGAAAAAAAGTTTGCAATATACCTATTCCATCCCCTCCTACATTGGCAAATCTATCACCAAAGCGAAACGTCTCTCCTGTGAGCCATGGGCCAAAATATCTTTGAAATGAACCAATGAGAAGAAAGCCAGCTATGTATAAAAATACTGAAACTAATACTCGTATATTTGAAACTTTATCTTTTAAAATGTAGTAAATGAAATACACTGGTGCAATAGAAAAAAATATTTCGCTACACTGTAGAAGAAAAAATAGCAAAATAAAAGAAATATATTTGCTTTTATCCGATATAATACAATAAAAAATCCACGGTATAAAAAGAAGCGTACCAAACACTGGCGGATGCGCATCAAACTGGATTGGATTTACATTAATCCAGGAAACAATAAATAAAATTGTTGTTAAGTAACGCAAAACTGGTAATCGAGAATTCAAAAATAAAAACGAAGAAATTTTCCAAGCAGCCAATGCTCCAAGAAGTAAAGCAATGGCTTGCCATAAAACAATGGATACTGCTCCTGAAAAAACATAAGTCAAAGGCACGGCTGTGAATAAAATAGGTTCCCAATGTGTAAGCAAGTAATGATTACGAAGTTCAGAAGTCGTTCTTAATAACTCACCAAACTTAACATTCGATATGGCTTGCGCGAACCAAGAAAGATCGAATCCTGGCGAGTGCATTCTAGCATATGCATGCAAACAAGCGGCGATAGCAACAAGAGTTGCAAATCCAAAAAATGCAATTAAAAATCTTTTATCTCCAAATTCAGCGAATATGTTCCGTTCAGATTTCCTAAAGATCAACCATAACAAACTAAAAATTGCTCCTACAAGCGAAATAGCAAAAGAGTTTGGAACAATTGCAAAGATCACAAGAAGCGAAACAATGACAACTCCAATCAGGGAAAATCTTTCTTTATTCAGAAAAACACGGAACTCTATATTCATTTAAACCTTCTAAAAAATTTTGTAAATTTTTATACACTACAACTCTCATAATCTTTTTAAGATAATTAAATCTATAATAAGGCAAAAAAAAAATCAAATTTTGATTTTTTCATTTTTATTTAAATTATTTAAAATATATATTTTATAATTTTTATTAAAAAGTAGAGGATTTGTTACTCAGTAAACAATGCACTGACAAATTCATGGGCTTCAAATATTTCAAGATCCTCAACAGATTCACCAACACCAACATAGCGTATAGGCAATCCCAATTCAGCTGCAATTGCGATAGCAATCCCACCTTTGGCTGTGCCATCAAGTTTTGTCAGCACGAGACCTGTAATATTTACGACATCACGGAAGACTTTTGCTTGTTGCAAAGCATTTTGTCCGGTTGTGGCATCGAGAACGAGAAGAACTTCATGAGGAGCATCTGGATTTTCTTTTGCGACGACTCTACCTATTTTAGCAAGTTCTTGCATGAGATCCTGTCTATTTTGCAATCTGCCAGCTGTGTCAATTAGACATACATCGGCATTCGTTTCAGATGCCTTTTTAACCGTTTCAAATGCTACAGAAGCGGGATCTGCTCCTTCTTTTAAACGAATCATATGAGCCTTAGAACGCTCAGCCCAGACAGATAACTGTTCAATGGCAGCAGCACGAAATGTATCGGCAGCACCAATAACAACTTTTTGTCCTCTTAAATGTGCTTTATACGCAAGTTTTCCAGTTGTTGTCGTCTTTCCAACGCCATTCACCCCTACCATCAAAACAATATGTGGTAATTTATTTTCCGAAAGACTGAGCATAGGTTTTTCAATTTCACCTTTAGGATTAGCTTTCGTAGATGATAAAATATTAAATATTTCTTCCTTTAAAATACTTTTAAACTTACTTGGGTCAGAATAATCTTCTTTAGTTAATCTACTTTTAACTTTTTCAACTAAAAGATCGGAAGTTTTTACACCAATATCTGCCTGTATAAGAATTTCAAAAAGATGTTCAAGAGTTTGATCTCGTGTTACCTTATCACTTTTCGAAGTAAAAAATTCATCTAGACCATTTACAATTTGAGAATGAGTTTTTCTTAATCCACCCTTTAAACGATCAAACCATTTCTTTTCATCAACAACAACTTTAATAGGTTGTTCAGGCACGACTGCCTGAGTTTGTTCTTGAGATTTTTGGGCTAAGGGAACTTCTTGCTTTTTCCGTTCTGTTAGCTCAATTAGACTTTCCCGAATAGATTCTTTCGGAAGTGATTTTGGTGAAGATTTTTTACGATTTAAAATTAAATTTGTAATAAATAAAATAGCAAGTATAGTGACAACTACACTTGCAGCAATCATAAAATGATCGCCTGACATATCATTCATGTTCTTTTTTCCTATTATACCAAAAATACTCTACAAGATTCCCAAAAGGATCTCGGAAATAAAATGCACGACCATCAAAACGATCGTGTGGTTCTCGAACTATTTCCAATTGAAAACTTTGTATTCTCTGACAAAATGCATCGACTTGTAATGGTGAATCTGCTTGGAAACCATAGTGATCGAGAACTTGTTTTCCAAATTGCCCCACTTGTCTTGTCTTGTCTACCGCATCTTTTGCAAGTTTAGCAACGAAAACAGATGATCCCATTTCAACCATAATCTGTTCACCTTTATACATATAGAAGCTCGATTGCAAAACCTCACCAAAAAACCACTTACCTTTCTCAAGGTCATCTATAATGATAGCGAGATGACCAATTCCTTTTATCCACGGAGTATTAACTGACATATTTAAGACCACTTATGTGTTTGAATAATAGAGTTAACTACTCCAATAAATCTAGAATTTTCATCCGTAATGGCTTGATGAGATAAATTTAAAATTATTTCTTTTGCTTTTTCATTTTGTTTAGCTTGTTCCTCTAAACATTCAAGAGCCGCCATTTTTAAATTTTCATCCCGGCTATTTAAGAATTCAGTTACTTTATTAACGATTAATTCTTCTTTACCTTTTACTTCTTTAAGTGCAAGCATAATTTCTTCATTTCGTTCAAGAACAGATTCATCAAAAACCGCTATATCTGTTGCTAAATTTTTAATTAAAAGATCTACATATTCATCATGTGAGAAAATTTTCTCAGCAATTTTAATCGGCCATGAGATCCTTCTTTGAGTCTCTATAGTTTTTTTAACGAATTCCTTTGCTTTTTCTCCATGACTTACAATGATATTTAGACATTTTTCTTTTTCACGATTGTCTATAATGCCAGAATCAACAGAAAGTTCAAACCGCTTTAACAGTTGCGGAACGGATTGTTCAGGAGCAATATTTTCGAGAGCTTCTATTGCCTCTAAACGTTGCTCTTTTGTTGTCATTGCTTTTTTAAGGACATCACCATATTTATCATATGATTTTGGTTGTGAAGAAAAAAACTTGTCAAAAATACCCACTTTAAACCTCTTAATTTATCTTCTTGGAGCTATAGATTATAAACACCAAACCTAAAATAGTAAAAAATAAACCTGCAATAATTCCTCCATCAATATAAATAGATGGAATTTGTGCAGCATTATGTATCTTGATCATTTGCTCTGTCATGGCTCTTTCCTTAGCACGCCAAAAAACGGCACAGTAATCTCTTTGTAATCGGGATCATTGGTTTTGACAACAAAAAATCCAGAAACATTGACCCCAGGAGACCCATCGACTTCATTAAATTCATCGCGCTTTTTTGGATAATGAAGCTTAAATGAAACGACGAAAGACGAGTGATTGCTCCCATCACTCGCTGCACTTGTTGGTGAGAGTTTGTCTTTTCTTATTTCAAATAACTCTGAATCTTTTAAACTTTTCAATTCTGGGAGTTTTTTTAACTCCACCTTGACACCTGTGACTGTAAAGTTTTTATCTAAAGATTTAAAGGTAATAACACGCTCTGAGGGTCTCAATTCATTTACAACTCCAAATTCAACATATTTTGCTGAAACTTGTACATGGCCTACAGATTCGCCAATAACTGGAATTTCATAATCTTTATAATAGAACGAATTATTCCAAACTTTTATTTTTGCACTTATGGGGCCAATTGGGATTGATTTGTCATCAATTTGCACTGAAATTTGCGCAGTGTGTGCAGATGTTTGAGGCAGTAATTTAACCTTTATAAAAGGAGCACTGGATTCAACAGCAATGATTTTGAATGGTTCATTATCGGCTAAAATATTTTCTTTTACTTGACTCGAAAAAGATGTTGCTTCTACATCTGATTTTGCTGTGTCTATATAATTCATACCTTCTTTTGCAGTATAAGGTTTTCCACGTGATATTAAATTCATATTTAATAAAAATGATTTAGGAATATCTCCTTGAATTTTTCCGACATATAAAAGTGTTGGAACAGCGGTTAATTCTTGTAAAACATTTGCAGTAATGGTTAAAGTAACTGTGGGAGAAGATGATCCCATATTCGTTTCCAGAGTTATCGTTCTCACTATATTACCTGAAAAATCTCTTGAGTTAAATTCAGCATTAACGTAACCGCTCTCACCAGATTTAAAAACATTTTTTATTGTGCTTCCATCTTTTGAATATATTTTAGTATTTATACAACCGCATGCTGCATGTACACTGCTAAAAACAAGCGTTCCATTTCCTGTGTTTTGAAAACGATACATATGACTCACTTTTTGCCCTCGATAAATTTCACCGAAGTCAAAGCGTGTCGAGTCGAACTCAACGCGAGGAACTTGTCCTTGTAAGTTGAGGTCGATCGTTGGTTCTATTGCATTTGCAGAAAAGGAAACTTGATAAAAAATAAAGACACAAAAAATTCTCAATAAGAAAAATCTGACTCTTTTAGAAAAACACATGTTGTGATCCCTATTTTCACATGTTATCTTGCCACCCGCTTTGGTATAATCTTTTTTACAGCTCAAGTCCAAACCCCTAAAATAAGAAGTGTTCATGGTATCAATAAAATCAAGTTTTCTAAAGTATTTTGCCCTCATTTTAAGCGCAATTCTCGTTTCTATGGGATTTCCTGGTTATGACTTCCCAGTGCTCGGAATTGGAGCAATTATTCCTTTTGCACTGATTCCACTCATACTTTCTATAAAAACACTCCCAAGAAAATATTCAGAACACTCAAATTTAAAAAAACATTTTGCCCAAATCAGTCCAAGAAAACGTGCTTTCAGCGCATTTTTTGCCATTTGGTTTTTTGGCTTTGTTTTACAGCTTATTGCATTTTTCTGGATTTCACAGCCCATAATATATTTTAGCACTTTAAAACCTTATTTTGCATACCCGCTCTATATTGCCATTTCTGTATTCACTTCACTTTATTTTCCATTTTTATTTTCACCACTTATTTTGCAAACATGGCTTGAATCCAAATATAGTAATAAAAAACTTCCAATTATTGCAATCGCGATGACGATGACACTTTTTGAAATCATAGCACCTAGATTCTTTAATTGGACTTTTGGCAGTTTAATGCACTCTGAAACACAAATAAATCAAATATCCAGCGTCTTCGGATTTAATATTATTTCATTTTTTATTTTTTATACAAGCCTTACCTTATCCGATGCGCTGCTAAAGTTTTCTAAAAATAAAAGTTTACTTATCTCTACAACATGTATTAATTTATTGATATGGGGAATTATTTTTACTTTTGGATATTTCCGCATAAATAATATAAACGAGTCGTTAGTAAATGCAAAATCAACCCGTATTGCTTTTGTTCAACCAAATTTTACATTTAACTCTATTGCTTCTGCTCCACTTCCCTCTTTAACTTCACAACAGCAAAGCTTATCAAGATTACTTGAAATGAGCCGTGAAGCAGTGCAAAAATCAATTGCAAAAGATGGAAGAAAACCCGACCTTATTATTTGGCCTGAGAGTGGAACACATAGTTTCTATACTTTAGATAATGCTGAAATTACAGCAACAAAACAATTTTCAGCATCAGTTCAAGTGCCAATTTTAGTGCAAGCTACAAAGTGGGATAAAGCGGATCTTAAAAAAGTTGGTTATGAAAAAGCTCGGGTTTGGTCTTCATCTTTTCTTATTCGTCCTGATGGTTCAAAGAGCAAAGACTTTGACAAATGGGTACCCATGCCTTTTGGCGAGTCAGTTCCTTTCGAAAAATATTTTCCAAAACTTGGTATTTATTATAGAAATATTTTTGAAAATGCGAGTAAAGTTGAAATTGGGACAAGCTATGATGCATTAGCTTATACAGAAAAAGATTTCGTAGCACCTCTCATTTGCTTTGACTCTATTGATCCAAATCTTCCTCGCCTCGAAACCTTAAAAGGCAAGGCAAGCATTTTTGTCAATCAAGCCAATTTTGTTTGGATGGTAAAAAGCAATGCAGGGCTTGAATTTAGTATACTCAATAAGTTTAGATCCATTGAAAATGCACGCAGTCTTGTGATGGTTTCAAACACAGGACCTACAATGGCTTTCGATCCTTTAGGTCGAGTTATCTTACAGCCAACTCCACTTTTAACACAAGAAACTGGATTTGTAGATGTTCCTATTTCAAATGAAATGACAGTTTATACAATGTTTTCTAATTGGCCACTCATTATATTAGGACTTATATCACTTATTTGGCTTTTTATAGCAGCAAACAAGAGCGCATATGATAATCGCTGATAAAAAAGAAAAAGGACTTTTGTCTGAAAGATTAAGACCATCATTAGCAAAACAAAATTATTTATTAGGTTCTGCAAAAAAAATTTGGGAGCGAGATCTTCAGCAATGGCGTAATTCACACAAATTCCATATTATATTATGGGGACCTCCTGGCTCTGGAAAGACCACTTTAGCTCGTATGCTTGGTGAAGATTCTGGCATTCCCTTTGTTACCTTATCAGCCGTGCGTGATGGGGTAAAAGAGATAAAAAATGCTGTTGAAAAACACCCAGGTGCTCTTATTTTTATAGATGAAATACATCGCCTCAGTCGAAATCAACAAGATATTCTTCTCCCTATTCTTGAATATTCTGAAGCTTGGATCATCGGAGCGACTACAGAATCCCCTACAACGGAACTTTCTCCGCCTATTTTAAGCCGGGTAAGAAGTATTTATATCTCACCATTAAACGAACAAGAAATCTCTCAAGGTTTATTGCATGGATACGATTTCCTAAAAAATAATGATAACGATTTTCAGAATAAATTTGTTGATGAAATTAAAGTAAAGGAACAATTTATCCCAAAAATTTCGCAAATGAGCGGGGGTGATTTGCGCTTTGCCTTAAACTTATTTGAGAATATTATATATTGTAATAATGAAGAAGAAGAAAATGATATATTTAAAAACTCTTTAAAAGCATTTACGAATAAAAATCATTACGATTTTATCAGCGCTATGATTAAAAGTATGCGCGGAAGTGATCCTGACGCAGCTCTATTTTATGCTATTACAGCACTTGATAAAGGAGAAGATCCTATTTTTATCGCCAGACGCTGTGTGATTTTTGCCAGTGAAGATGTTGGCAATGCAGATCCACAGGCACTTTCTTTAGCAGTAAATGCATACAAAGCTATTGAATGTGTAGGCATGCCTGAAGGCAGAATTCCTTTGGCTCAAGTTGTTACTTATTTAGCAAGTACAATGAAAAGTAACAAAGCATATCTTGCAATCGAAAGAGTGAGAAAATGGCGTATTCAAGCAGAAGAAAATGGTTATTCATTGCAACCACCCAATGAAATAACAATAAAAGGTAAAAATCAATACAAATACCCTCACAATTTCGAAAATTCTTTTGTTTACTTCGATTATTTGCCAAAAGAAATTTCTAGGATAAAACAAAAGGAGAGAGTTGCTGCATATTTACCTTCTGATTATGGAACAGAATTAAGGCTTAAAAATCGCTTGGCAGAGCTCTGGAAAAAACCAAGTAAAATAGACAATTTTTAAAACAAATAAAATCTAAAGTAATTATATGGACAAAATACAAAATAATTAAGCAGCAGTATTTGTTTTATTATTGCTGCGATCAAAATCAGTAGCTTTTCCTCTTGGAACATAACTCACAGTATCGATATAACTTAGAACAAGTCTAACAAAATGTCTTCTTGCCCGTATCACACTATTTCCCCTAGAAATATCGAAATTAAGAAGAGCCTCTCGTGTTGATTTCGAATAAACAATCATACGTAAATAGTCCGTATTTAAGTTTGTATCATATTCAATAACGACTGAACCCATTTGCTCCCATGTGTAGGATATTTTCTTAACCCCATAAAAAACATGAATTCCAGCTAGGCCTACCAATATTTTCTTTACACCTTTAAAATTCAAAGACAATAAAACTATCCAAGGTAACAATACCAACGTAACAAAAGATAGAGCAAGTCCTAGTGAAGATCCTGGACTATCAAAATATGTTGGACTTGTAATTAGAAATAAAAAACACCCCATCAATCCAAATAAGGAAACAAGCATTTGCAGGGGTGAGAATTGAAAATACCATCTGCCCTCAGGCGTAAGGCGACTGTAAATAAGAGATTCACGCTCTTCTTCCATTCGTCTATCTAAATCTTCAAAAGGTTCATCCTCAGAAGCCATTTTTCCTAAAGAATGCAGGATAGCTAAGGACTCATCAAACCTCCCCCAAGAATCAAGAATAAAAGATTTCATTCTCAACGCTTCCATGTTCCTAGGAGAAAGAGCAAGAAGATTTTCAATAATCTCCATCGCCGCTCCTGAATCACCTTGCTCCAATAGATTTCGTGCATCTTTTAAATGTTTCATAAAAGGAAAATCGGAAACTATTCATCAGAACTTAAAAATAAAAACTGACAAAAAAAAACAGATGAGAGATTCTCACCTGTCTTTAAAAAAAATAACCAATTGATAACAAAAGGATAAATTTTAGTTTTGCGCAACAACCCAAATATTGAATTGAGCAGAAACTTCTGGATGAAGCTTAACAGAGCCTTTATAAACACCTACAAGCTTGATTTCATCGATGATTGTAATCATACGGCGATCAATTTCATGGCCCGCAGCGCGGAATGCATCTGCAAGTTCTTGAGTTGTAACTGTTCCAAAGATTTTATCTTCTTCACCAACTGGTTTTTGAATAGTTAAAGAAAGAGCACTGATTGTTGCAGCAAGTTCAGTTGCAGCAGCAAGTTCTTTTTGCTTCTTCATTTCAGCTTGGCGACGTTGGTGCTCAAGCAATTTTTTATTTCTTTCATCCGCTAAAACAGCGAGTTCACGTGGAAAAAGAAAATTTCTAGCATATCCTGACTTTACTTTAACAAGGTCACCAATATGACCTAAGTTTGGTACATTTGCTTGCAAAAGTACGAGCATAATAATAACCCTCTTGTATATTAAAAACCAAATTCATTTAGAAAAACACAGAATGAACTTAAGATTTAAGCTTTCTTCCGCGCCAATCATACACATAATCAAACAATCCAACAGCACCAAATACTGCTAGAATTGCATAAGGTCCAAAAAATATTTTTGAACTCAGAATAAAAAACACAGACACTAAAATGAGAATCAACAGAGTTGATAATCTTTTGTAGACTGTAAACATCCCTTGCAATGCTACAATAGTCAAAATGACAAATGATAAAGCACTGAGGACTGCGAGCACGGGGGCATAGCTCCCTTGCCCAAAGGATGCAATGATAGAATCAAGGTTTCCATACCAAAACGCTATAGTTCCAATAAAAGCGACAGCAAAAAGTGCAAGTGGCAGTGGTAAAGAAAAGTTTCTTAGATCCCACGCGCTTTTGCCCTCATATTGAAAGGCATATCCTTGCCATAGAATTGTGTTTTTTGGCTTCAAAGGTTTCCAAAGTGTTCGCAGAAACGAATTTTTTTGCCCATCCGTTTCCATCTGCACACTTTGTGAAGAATGATGATTGATATAAATTGGTGTTTCCAGTCTATTTGCTCTAACCATAGGCATAGAAAAAAGGACAGAAACGATTTGAGACGAAAAAGATGATGGATTTCTACGGATATAATTTACCACAGATCGCAATCTTTCTATTTGCTCATAACCAAAATCAACAAAAACAACATTAGCAAAGGAAGTCAACAATCCAATTAAGAAAGTGGACGCCATTGCTCCATAAACAAAATAAGCTATTCTTTGCCAAGAGTTATATTCAATAAATTTTTTCACTTCTGGCATAGAAATGATTTGAGTGATTTGTTCTGAGAGTTGATCGTATTTTGCACTCAGTTGAATCTCACCAGCAGTTGGTTTTCTACCAGCGATCTCCGCTTGCAGCTCTTCTTTCTTTTGCTCGATACTCATCTGCAATTCGCTTTTTATTTCTCCATTTTGTTCAATCAGCTTGACAGGTGTAAAACAAATACAGCCAAAGAACAGAACTGCTGGGAGAAATAAAACAGAGGCCGCATAGAGCCAATGTTTTCTTTTTTCACGAAAACAGATGGCTGCCATGAAAAAAGGTATCGCAAGAATAACAAAAAACCCCATAGCTATTATATTTATATTTGAAAATAAATAACCAAAGAGAAAAAAAGAACCAGCAACAGCTGTCATTAAGAAAAGAGCAATTCTTTTGCCTAACATGGCTGCTACCTGTGCAACATTAAAGAGAGCAAGAGGAATCAGCATAACGATAAAGCTAATAGCTACAAAGATCCCAGAAAAAAACAAAGCTGGCGTAATTTTTTTTACAGGAGCATTGTTGTTTTGACTTGAACTTGACCCTTGTGGGTTGCTAAACTTTTGCGCCATGAAAACCTCTCATTTCGGCTAAAAAAGCCTTGAAAACGAAACATATCTCGCAATAATTATTCGTCGTCACGGCCTCTACGAGCACCTAATGATTCAGATTCAGCTTTTTCACGAGCAGCTTCTGCAGCTCTTTGTGCAGCAGCTTCTGCTTGTTGCTGAAGCTCTAAACGACGATTTTCAACATTTACATTGTCTGCAAGTTTGATAACCATGGAACGAAGAACATTTTCTTCGAGTTTTAAAACACGTTCAAGCTCGTGGATATTTGCTTGATTGGTCGCTACGTCATAAACGAAGTAGTTTCCACGATTTTGCTTATTAATTGGATAAGCAAGGCGGCGTACACCCCAAGTGTCTTTTTTGACAACTTGTCCACCGTCAGTTCCAATAATAGCCTCCCATTTGGAAACCATCTTGGATAGTTCAGCTTCAGGCAAATCAGCCTTTGCAATGATCATTGCTTCATATTCACGCATAGAATTCTCCTTATGGATCGCGCAACTAAAACTTGAGCCCCAGACATGAGGAGCAAGGAGTTTGGTCGAAGTATCTCCCCTAACTTTATTTCTTACTTTTTTCAAGTCTATTTTGAATAGAGCATTATGTTTTGGATTTATTTCGACTTGATTTTATTTTAGCAATCTGGAAGTAGAAGCAAGTATTCGTGATATCATATCGTATCTAACTGAAGATATTCGTATTTTTCCTGATTTTGCTCAACGAACGAAAACGCTCCGTCTTGGACTCATTGAAAGTAAAATTAATTTTAAAAATTGCGCCATGCTTTTTATATAGAAGAAAATTTACTAAATATATCAATATATTAAACAAATGAATAGCTGCGCTCTTGAACAAAACGAGGACACACTCTCGCTCCTTTTGGGACGAGTATTCATCACTCTAAACACCTACATTAAAAATCGTGTTCAACAACAGCATCTAGTGTATAGAGACAAAAATCGGTCTTGGCTTTTGGAAACTGAATGACTCTCGCAAACCTAATTCTCCCCCTTGAATACAAACTTCAATGTTTAGATATATGAAATGTAAGGATTATATTTCTCAATCATAAGCTTTCATTTTTCATTTCCACGATTTGATTTTTGTTTTGTTACTTTTTAAACTCAATGAGCCTCTATAAGCTCAAATTAATGAAAGGATTTCCGAATGGTAACTATAAAATCAGAATTTATTAGAAAGCCAGTGGAAGAAAGAAAATTGGTATTAGAAAAAAATAACAAAATTACATGTTGTGGTATCGACTTATGCCTTCATATGAAATGATATAGTATTCTTTTCTTAATATAACTCATCACAAGTAATATATAAATCATATATTCTATTATCTTGACACGTTTATTATTTATTTAGAGATTAAAATGTTAAAAAATATTAATTACAAAAGGAAAAGCCTTTCTGAAGTTTTAAAATATTATAATAAAAAAATAATTGAAAGATTCATCCAAGAAAATCCAAGCATAAGCTTTAAAGAATCTGAAGAAATTTTTACTGAAACATTAAAATGGCTTTCGCTTTACAATGAATCTATTATTGATGAGAAAATAAATTTTAATCTATTTATATACTCAGACTCAATTATAATAGACGAAAAGTGGCATAATTTTATTTTATTTACTAAATATTATCATTCCTTTTGTGAGGAATATTTTGGAAGATACATTCATCATATCCCCGTAATAGATAATGATAACAAAGATTCTGATATTGAAACAAAACTTTCTGAATTATATGGCTATATATATGATAAACTAGGAGAAGAAACTCTAAACCTTTGGTTTAGAGAATTCCCAGAAAAATATAATCATAAAATCATCACTCATTAAAAAAGATATTAAAATTTAGAAGTCTATTTTTTGAAGGTAAATTATTTAAAATAAGTATAATTAAACACAGAATGAATTACAGTATTTAATTATACTTTAAATATTAATGACCATCGCCAGAATGACGATGAATATTCGGCAGAGAACTTATAACAGAAGCATCTTTGGTATTTTCTTCTTTTTTCGAAACCTGTTTAGCTCCTACTTGTTTTTTTATTTCATCTCTATTTAATAAATAATCTTTGGTGTAAACCCACTTTTGTTCAGGTAAACCTGCCATAGAATATTCTGGTCCAAGTCGAATTGCATCAACAGGACATGCTTCTTCGCAAAAACCACAAAATACACAGCGCAAAATATCTATTTCAAAACGTACTGGATATTTTTCAATACCATTGTCTTTTGCTTGTCCCGCAACAATATTTATACATTGTGCAGGGCAATTGGTGGCACATAAAAAACAAGCTGTACAACGAACTTGTCCGTCTGGCCTTTTTGTTAAAAAATGCGCACCTTTAAAACGCTCAGAATACTTATATTCGACTTCTGGCCATTGAATCGTGACAGACTCTTCTAACTTAAAAAGCTGTTTTGCAAAAACGGAAATTGTCTGTCCAAGACCAAGCAAAGTTGTAGACAAATAACCATTTTTTAGGCTTTTTTCTGGGTCTTTTGAAACGTTAATATATCCCATTGTCAATGCCTCACGCTTTCATTTCTGCAAAAATGTCTTCAATTCCCTTCATAGCAGGGAAAACAAGTGGATTCGCTTTTAGCTTTTGCGGAATTCCTTTAAAGTTGACAAAGGTTCCATTTTTTTCGGCAAAAACTTTTGTAGGAATCGTCAGTGAAAACTTTTTAGCGATTGGATTTAAGGTCGTACCAAAATAAACAACATTTGCCATTTCAGCAAAGCGCGAAACTTCTGTTGCAAATTGTGAATACGCTTTTTCGATTTCCGGTCCAAAAACGATAACCAATTCTGCGCTCGCAGAGGCAAGAGGAGAAAAATCCCCACTTAAATGAACAGCTTGAGCAGCTTTCTTTTCTAGAATTTGTGCAAGACCTTTTGAATTCGCATTGCGATCACCACGCATTAATATTCCATCAAAATCGTCAACTCGTTCATTGCTATCACGCCAAACAAAAATATTTGGTAAACCACCTAAAATAGAACTGAGTGACGACAAAATATTTTCATATTCTTCATTGGTGTACTGAGGAGTTAATACCAATGCCACTTTTGCTGCATTACCTTTAACTTTCTCAAGCTTTTGTTTTAATTCTTTACTGATTAAATTCCAAGATAAATGCTTCCCTTGCATGATAGGTGCTGCAAGACGATTTGTGGCATTTAAATGTTCATACATTGTTCTGCCTTCATCACACATCCAATGGCCATTTACTTCTAAATTTTTTCTTGGTTTTAAGCGATAATATTGTCTTTGGTTTTTATGCTCATATAAAGTAACGTTACAACCAGTAGAGCAGCCAGGACAAATTGTTTTTGTTTCGTTAAGAAACCAAACACGACATTTAAAGCGAAAATCTTTTGCAGTAAATGCGCCCACAGGACAGATATCAACAATATTATAACTATAATTGTGTTGGATTTTTCTATTTGGAAATGTACCAATCACTGAGTGATCACCACGGTTGAAAATACCGAGAGCGCTTGTTTTGGTGACTTCATCTTCAAAGCGCACACAACGTGAGCATAAAATACAACGTTCTGTATCAAGAACAAGATTGTCCCCAACATCGAGAGCTTTGGGTTTAAGTACTTTATCTTCATCCATTTGAGAAGAATAGCGCCCAACTTTCATATAATAATTTTGTAACTCACACTCACCGGCTTGATCACAGATAGGGCAATCGAGTGGGTGATTGATAAGATGGAATTCAAGTGCCCATTTATGCGCATCTTTGACTTCATCGCTCACTGTGATGACTTTCATGCCTTCTGTGCATGCTGTATTGCACGCAATCTGTAGCTTGGGCATACCTTCAATTTTGACCATACAAAAGCGACAAACCCCTGCCACAGAAAGGCCGGGATGCCAACAAAATCTTGGAATTTCAACTCCTAAAATTTCTGTTGCTTCAATGATAGAAGTCCCTTTTGGAACAGTGACTTCCTTGCCATCAATTGTTAGCGTAACAGTTTCTGACATTTTTTTTACCCTTTAAGATATGGTTCGAATTCATGTGCAAATTTAGTAACAATGGCACGAGCAGGATCGGCAGCAGCGTCGGAAAGAACACAAATTGTTTTCCCACGCATGTTATTTGCAATTGAATACATTCGATCCATATCCGTCTTTGTCCCTTTGCCCTTTAAAATATGTTTTGAAATTTTATACAGCCAACCCGTTCCTTCACGACAAGGTGTGCATTGCCCACAGGATTCATGCGCATAAAAATCCATTAAATTCTCAAGAACAGATACCATGCTGACATCTTCAGGTATGACAATGATAGCTCCGGAGCCAAGCATGGAGCCCGCTCCTGCAATGGCTTCATAGTCAAGAGTTAAGTTTTCACATTCTTTTGCTGTCAAAGCAGGAGCTGAGGAGCCCCCCGGAATAATTGCTTTTAGTTTTTTACCGCCAATGAGCCCCCCGCAGTCTTCGTTGATAAAGCGCATAAGAGGATAGCCTAAAGGAAGTTCATAGCAACCAGGTCTTGCGATAGGTCCACTGACATTAAATAACTTTGTCCCTGGTGATTTTTCTGTACCAAACTTTTTATACGCATCTGGGCCGTTGTTAATAATCCATGGCACTACTGCTAAAGATTCAACGTTATTCACAACAGTCGGCTTGCCAAGATAACCTTTGATAGCTGGAAAAGGAGGCTTTAATTTGGGCTGGCCTTTTTTTCCTTCTAAAGAAGAAATAAGACCCGTTTCTTCACCACAGATATAAGCTCCTGCCCCTGAATAAACATCCATATGATGGGTGAAACCCGATCCCATGATGTTTTCTCCTAAGTAGCCTGCTGCGTAAGCTTCTTTAATAGCTTCTTGGCACCAACGGATTTCATTGTGGAATTCTCCACGAATATATATGTAACTTTTCTGTGCACCAATTGCATAAGATGCAATTATTTTTCCTTCAACAAGAGAATGAGGTGTGACTTCAGAAATATAACAATCCTTATAAGTCCCAGGCTCACCTTCATCGAAGTTTGTAATCAGATATTTTTCCCCTGGTCCTTTTGGCACAAAACTCCACTTAAGACCCGTAGGGAATCCTGCTCCACCGCGGCCCCGTAAACCCGATGCTTTCACAGTGTTTATAACATCTTCTGAGCTCATTCCGCCTTTGAGAACTTTCTCGAGTGCTTTA
Organism: Fluviispira vulneris; assembly: GCF_014281055.1. Lineage (NCBI taxonomy): Bacteria > Pseudomonadati > Bdellovibrionota > Oligoflexia > Silvanigrellales > Silvanigrellaceae > Fluviispira > Fluviispira vulneris. The sequence continues at coordinate 138,351 of NZ_JACRSE010000004.1, forward strand.
TAGCCATTGCTTTTTTCAATATATGTTTTGATATTTCTTGAATCAGGATGCCCTTCAAGACCAAGCAAAATACGAAATTCATCAGGTTTACGCCCTTGATATTCGTTCTTAATAACTGGCATGGAGTCTCCTTATTTTTGCGCTTTTGCAGCTAAATTAGCAGCACAAAGAACTGCTGCTTTTGGCAATTCTTTTGCACTGTACTCTTTTAAAAGTTGCAAAGCTTTCTCAGGTGTAACGTTGTTATGGCGATCTTTATTTATTAAAGTAGACGGTGCATATCCACACTGCCCTAAACACTCTACACCATGAATTTCAAATGGCAGCGGACGTCCTTCCTTTTCTGCTTTTTCTATTTCATGGCGTAAAGTTTTAATCGTATCGTTTGCGCCCATCAGCCAGCAAGAAATACTCTTACAAACTTCAAATCGGTAAGGCTTAGGCGGAGATTTTCTATACATAGTATAGAAGGTCAGAACTTCTCTGACATCGACGGCAGAAAGGCCAAAGTTCTTTTCAAGCGCATCGATATCTTCATCTGAAATCCAGTCTTTTTCATCTTGAATCGCATGCAAAATAGGTAAAATACTCGAACGTTTTGTTTCGTAACGAGTTAGAAAACCTTCAATGGTTTTAGTAAGTTCTGGTGAAAAAATTGGCATATAGAGTGCCCCTTATCTATCGAGTTCGCCTGCAATGATATTGATACTTCCTAAAGCAGCAACAGCATCGGCGAGGAAATTTCCGCGCACCATTTCTGGAAAACCACTTAACAGCGCAAAGCAAGGTGGACGGCATTTCACTCGATAAGGAGTGCCAGAGCCATCAGATATGACATAAAATCCAAGCTCACCATTGGCAGCTTCACTGCGGTGATAAACTTCACCTTTTGGTGGCTGAACACCTTTTATAATCAGCATAAAGTGATTCATTAATCCTTCAATATTCCCGTAAACATCCTTCTTACTTGGTAGAACTATGTTTTTATCGGGAACATTGATTGGTCCTCCAGGCATATTTGCAAGACACCAACGGAGAATTTTTATACTTTGACGCACTTCTTCCATGCGTACGAGGTAACGATCGTAGGTATCCCCATGCACACCGACAGGAACATCAAATTTGACCTGATCATAAAACCAGTAAGGTTCCTCTTTTCTAATATCATATTCATAGCCTGTTGCGCGCAAACAAGGTCCTGTATAGCCATATTGAACAGCAAGATCTTTCGGTAAAATACCTGAGCCCTTTGTCCGCTGTACAAATATTCTATTTGTCGTAACAAGACTTTCTATTTCGGCATGTCGTTTTTCAATTTTATCAATTACGCGGCTGCACTCTTCAAGCCAACCTTCTGGAACTTCAAATCCCATTCCACCGATACGCATTAAAGAAACAGTTAATCTTGCACCACATAATTTTTCAAATAATGCATAAATTAATTCACGTTCTTCAAATAAATAAAAGAAACCTGTGATAGCGCCTAAGTCAACAAGATTTGCACCAATACAGACATAATGATCCATTATGCGTGAAAGTTCATCGATAATCATGCGCATCATTTGTGCACGTTCTGGTACTTTAATTCCGATTAATTTTTCAACAGTTTCGCAAAAAGCACTGTTATTCATAGGTGCAGAACAGTAATTTAATCGATCTGTATATGGAATAATTTGATTATAATTATGATTTTCACACATTTTTTCAAAACAACGGTGCAAATATCCAATTTCAACATCCATTTCTTTAATACGTTCGCCACCGTCAATAACGGACATAAAACGTAAAGTACCATGTGTTGCTGGATGGGCAGGACCAATATTAATCCACATGAGATCTTCATGATTGTATTTTTTCATAAGACGTTCACGGTCTTTTTCAAAAATATTCTCAAGACCTTCGCCTTGCATTGCTTGATTGTGATCCGCAGCGTAATCCTTCCGCAGTGGATGACCTTTAAATTCATTATGAGTTAAAATACGGCGTAAATCAGGATGTCCTGCGAATTCAATTCCGTACATATCCCATGCTTCACGCTCAAACCAATCCGCAGTTTTCCAAACTCTCATGATAGATGGAATAGATTCTTTTTCACCTACTTCACATTTTACTCTCAAGCGTCTGTTAGATTTAGGACATAATAAATGATAAACGACATCAAATCGTTTCTCACGTTCTGGCCAATCGACACCACAGAGGTCCATCATAAATTCAAATTTATGTTTGTCACGAAGACAAAGCATGACTTCAACAATTTTATCTTTCGCAACCATTAATGTTTGTTCGTGCTGCATATGTGCACGTTCTTCAAACTTAAATTCATTTGCTGAAACGATATTCTTCACATCTTCAATAATCGTAGCGTAAAAAGCATCCATCGCGGATATATCCTCCCCTGACGTGCTACATTTTCGGTGCCATAAGAATGCATCCCGAACAAGATGTCAACTTGCAAAACCCAGAATGTGAAATGCCTTGCTCAAATATAAAGATCAAATGACAAATCGGTTTCTGCAATATACAAATAAATTCTCTAAATGAGAAAGAAGGCGATCCTTATGACCCAATTTTTAAGCATACATCAAAAAAATCCCGAAAAAAGACATATAAAAACTGCAACCGAAATTCTTGACAGCGGAGGAATTATACTTGCTCCGAGCGAAACGGGTTATTGTTTTATCGGCGATGCATCACGTGAATCAACTCATACCCGATTTTTGCAACTCCGTCCTGGACATCCTAAAAATAAACCTTTTAGTTTATTGTGTAGAAATATTTCACAAGTCAGTCAAATGGCTAATTTAAGCACACAAATTTTTCGGATTGCCACTCGTGTCTGGCCTGGACCTTATACCTTTATATTACAGTGTAATAAAAATACTCCAAAAATTGCAGCAGGTCCCAAACGAAAAACTGTCGGAATTCGCATATCAAGCCATCCTGTTCTCATAAATATTCTTGAGGAATTTAAAAATCCTTTACTCATCACTAGCGTTACAGATGAAGACGAACTGATAGCTCAAGATTATTTTTCTGAAGAGAATCAGCATGACTCTTGGTGGATTAATGTAATAGAAATATGCAAGCAAATGACTCATGGGAAAGTGGATCTTGCTCTCGAAAATGATGAAGTTGTTCCTATACATGTGTCAGCAGTCATCGATTTTTCAGGAAATGAACCCGTGGTTGTGCGTGATGGAGGATGGGATCTTGAAATATTGGGAATTGGTTAAAAAATTTATTCCTAATTAATTATAGAGTCAATTTTTTCTCACTTTATTGAGAACAATTCTCAATAAAGTTTTCTCCCCTCTAATATCTGTTCAATTGTAAAAAGCGTAACTTAAAAATTAAATAATAAATCAATCTCTTTCCTGAGTCAGCTCAAGAGCAATTGCAACATCCGAAAACATATTCAGAAAAACAATCGCATTTTGCGCTAAAATGCATTATTTTAAAATACATTTTACAATAAGGAAAGTATAAATGTCTTTTAAAACAGCAATTCAAAATAAAATATATCATTTTCTAAATTTAAAAGAACTATTAGCAAAAGCATCGCCCGAACGATCGGGTGACGTACTTGCAGGGCTCAGTGCAAAAAATGCTGTGGAAAGAGTAGCTGCCAAAATAGCTCTTGCAGATGTTCCCTTAAAATGTTTTTTGCAAGAAGAGTTCGTCCCCTATGAAACCGATGAAATAACAAGACTTATTATTGATACACATGATAAAGAAGCTTTTAAATATATTTCACATTTGACCGTTGGAGAGTTCAGAAATTGGCTTCTATCATATGAAGTTGACACAGAGATTCTTAACAAAGTTTCGGCAGGAATCACTCCAGAAATGGCTTCAGCCGTTTCGAAGTTAATGCGCAATCAAGATCTCATCCAAGTCGCGCGCAAATGTAATGTCGTCACACGTTTCAGAAATACCATAGGACTCAAAGGACATCTCTCAGTAAGGTTACAACCGAACCATCCAACCGATGATCCCGAAGGGATTGCTGCATCACTGCTTGATGGTCTTTTTTATGGCAGTGGCGATGCTGTAATTGGCATAAATCCTGCAAGTGATAATATTTCAACTCTTTCTAATTTAAATAATATGCTTGCAGAAATAATAAATCGCTATGAAATTCCAACACAGTCATGTATTTTAACCCACGTAACAAACACAATTAAAATGATCGAAAAAAATATTCCCATCGATCTTGTTTTTCAATCTATCGCAGGAACTGAAAAAGCAAATCAGCATTTTGGCGTAAATTTAAATATTATTAAAGAAGCACAAGAAGCTGCACTTTCGTTAAATCGTGGAACATTGGGTAACAACGTTATGTATTTTGAGACTGGACAGGGAAGTGCGCTCTCAGCAAATGCACATTTTAATTTAGATCAACAAACATGTGAAGTGCGATCTTATGCAGTAGCGCGCCATTTTTCTCCATTATTGATTAATACAGTTGTTGGTTTTATTGGACCAGAATATTTATATGATGGAAAACAAATTATTCGTGCGGGACTTGAAGATCATTTTTGCGGAAAAATTCTTGGTCTGCCTATTGGGTGTGATATCTGCTACACCAATCACGCCGAAGCCTGCCAAGATGATATGGATGTCTTGTTAACTTTGCTTGGAAATTCAGGTGTTACATTTATTATGGGCGTTCCCGGTGCAGATGACATCATGTTGAATTATCAGAGCACTTCCTTTCACGATGCTCTTTATATTAGAGATTTACTTGGTTTAAAAAGAGCGCCTGAATTTGATGCCTGGCTCAATAAAATAGGTTTACAAAATACGAAACAGCAAATGATCAATCCAACCCAAGATCATCCACTATTACTTGGAAATTTTTTATAAAGAGATAAAGATGAATAATATAAGCAAAAAAGATGTTTGGCATTATTTAAAAAAGCACACCAACGCAAGAATCGCCCAAGGTCGAATAGGAAATAGTTTACCAACAAATGCCTTACTCAATTTTAATCTATCCCACGCTCTTGCACGCGATGCTATTTATGAAAATTTTCAAGTTGAAACTTTACAAAATCAATTAAAAAAATTAAATTTAGAGACTCAAATTGTTCATAGCAAAGCAAAAGACAAAGCAACTTATTTGTTAAATCCAAACTTTGGTCGAGAATTGAGTGAAGAATGTAAAATAAAAATTCATGCATCAAACGAGAATGAAATAGATATCTGTATTATTATTTCTGATGGATTATCCGCCACAGCAGCGAACAATCATTCTCTTTCAGTCATTCAAGCAATACAAAATGAATTTCTCAATACAGCCTATACATTTTCTAATATCGTTATTGTTAGACAAGGACGAGTTGCAATAAGCGATGAAATAGGTGAATTGATGAAATGTCGCTTTTCCGTTTTACTTATTGGTGAAAGGCCAGGTCTTTCCTCACCCGATAGTTTGGGAATTTATTTAACGTATAATCCAAGAGTCGGACGGACAGATGCTGAGCGCAATTGTATTTCAAATATCAGACCGCAAGGCTTATCTTATAAGGAAGCGGCATACAAACTTAAGTGGCTTATACTTGAGGCTGATAAAATAAAAGCAACTGGTGTCCTTTTAAAGGATGAAAGTGCGCAAAAAAAAGAAATCCAAGAATGAAAATGCTATTTAAAAGTAATTTACGAATTGTAATATCAATAGTTTTTATTATCAGTGCAAAAAATATTTGTGCGCACAATTTAAATCAAGATTTAGAGAAATTAACACACTCAATTCAAAGAAAATACTCATTCTCTTCTGTTACTTTAAGTCTCTCCATTCCAAATCAAAATAAAGAACTGAATTTTTTCAGCGGATCTAAATCCTTATCAGATAAAGAAAAATCAAATAAAAAATCGCTCTACAAGATAGGAAGTATTACAAAAACCTATACGGCAGCACTGATATATAATCTGATTCAGCAAAATAAATTGAGTTTAAACGATAAGATCAGCACAATTCTCCCTGAGTATTCTTTGTGGAAAAACGTGAGGATTAAAAATCTTTTAGACAATACAAGTGGAATAGAAGATTATATCAATTCAAAAAATTGGTGGGATAATTTTTTTGATAATCCAAGCAAAGTTTGGCAAAAAGAAGAGCTCATTCAGATTGCTTATCAAGAACCCTTGTTGTTTCATCCAGGAGAAAAGTGGGGCTATGCAAATACCAATTATGTCTTACTTGGAAGTATAATTGAAAAAGTAAACAATGAGAAAAATGAAGCTTCATTCACTCAATTATTCAGCGAAAACAATCTTAAAAATTCTTATTTTATTCCTAGCATTAAAGATCCTCTTATAGTTAAGAATGCAGTTCACGGATATGATGGTCAAAAAGATCTGAGCGAATTAAATTCTTCGTGGGGACAAACTGTCCGCAGGAATGTACGCCAATCCTATCGATAATGTAAAATGGTTTCGTGCTCTTTTAAAAAATAATTTTGCACAAGGTAACAGACAGATTACTCCTCAATTTTTTAGCTCCATTGATAATGCTGCGCAACTAAAAAGTTTTGCATTCATCGGATACAACGCAGGATTATTTACCATGCCAACACCTTTGGGTGTTTTGTGGTTCACACCAGGTATGACACCCGGTTTTGTTTCGTTAGTGGGTATGTTTCCTTGCAATGGTATTTTTTTTTCATATTCCGCTTCAAACTTTCCACAAAAAAAAGGATTCCATCCATTTTTTCTTGACGAAATTTTCAAGATTTTGAAAACGGATTTGTCTGTATTGACGATTGTTAAAAAGTATAAATCCCAAACGATACTCCCACAATTTTGCCAAAGTGACGCTACAGTTTCTAAGACAGAATTTCCAAAATTTTAAAATTGTATATAAGCATATAAATTATTCAAATATCTGCCAGTGTTATTTGTTTTAGAAAAATGCCTATATTAAAATCAAAATGCTTATCAGCTGAAAATTAAATTGCCACAAGCGTTTTTTAAGAAATGAAAACACTCTCTTAATCATAAAGGTGAGTTATGCTAAAAATTCTCTACACTGCTCTGTGTCTATTTTTATTTTATATATATTCATTTTCATTTGCATTTTCTGCGAAGTTTTCTAAAGAAACAAATGACTCCATTCGTTGGGCAAGCGAAACATATCAAATCCCAACCATATGGCTCAGTGTTTCCATGGCTGGACAAGATGACTATTATAATTATATTACTGGTGGATACAATAAAGGTGATGACAAAAAGTTAAGAGATGATGCCCTTTTTAAAATTGGTGGTTTAACAAAGACTTTTACAGCAGAAATAGTTTTAAATTTAATAAATGAAAAGAAAATAAAGTATGCGGATAAACTTGAAAAATGGTTCCCAGAATATCCAGTCTGGAAAAACATAACGATTCGCGATCTTCTTTATAATACAAGCGGTATCCTTGATTATACAAAATCTTTTCGTTGGGTCGATAAATTACTTAAAAACCAAACAAAAATATGGAAAAATAAGGAACTTTTAGATATCCCCTACGATGGATCTGTTGCATTTCCAGGAGGGACACAACTTGAAAATAGTAATACTAATTATCTATTACTCGGGATAATTGCTGAAAAGGTAACAAATCAAAATCTTTCTGATCTTTATAATACATTATTTGCAAAAAATAATTTGAAAAAGACTTTCTATAACACAGAAGAAATTCCAGAAAATATTTTAAACAATCTAGTGCATGGATATTCTCGCGAACAAATTGATGCCGTTAAGCTTAATGCATCATGGGCACAAGGAATGGGAGGAATATATTCAAATCCAAATGATCTCGTCGTTTGGTTTGAAAATTTAATGCGGAATAAAATTGAAATTTTTAATAAAGGTCAATTGCCACCCGATCCTAAATTACCCAAAGCCCCTCCTTTTCAAAGTCCATTTCTCGAACTCGTAACTTTGACTCCTTTAAAAAATTTTTCTTTCACAGGCTTTACTCCTGCATTATATTCAATGACAACAAGCAATGGCATCTTGTGGCTCAGTGCAGGATATTTTCCAGGATATTTATCCTTTGCCGGGATGTTCCCCTGCAGTGGTGTTGTTTTCGCATACTCCACTTCAAAACTACCTAGAAAAGTGAAATTTCAAGAAGTCATGCTGCAGAAATTTTTAAAATCGTTAGAAGATGATGAAATAATAAATGATAAAATGAATAAATATAAATCAACGCAGAAACTGCCTAAGTTCTGTAAAAATGAAGACAAATACCCTAACTTATTATTTCCAGATGAAATCAAAGGATTGTATTAAATCAAAACAAAAAACTCCCTGCGATATCTTTTCTTCCACAAGAAAGAGCGGCATTCAAGGCCATTTTATTCTTATAATAAATATTGCCTGTTAAAAGAGAATGATCTTTCAAATCCCTTCTTTTGTCTATTTCTCTTGCAAATAAAATATAGATATATTTTCCGAGATTGGTTCCTCTATAATCGTGATCCAAAATAATTTCGACCACTGAAATAGCTTTAGAACCAAACATAGAGTCTTTTTTACCAGCTATAATTCCAACCCAATCACCCATAAATTGAACATCAAACAAAAGACCATGGGAAAAACATTCTTTTATTTTTTCTTCACTTTCAGCACGTGGCCAATTTTTACTGGGATCATTTAAATCTTCAATATTTTTAGTATAGATATTTGTATAATTTTTATACCAATTTAAATTTTGCGATATATTCAGACAGAGTGAAGAAATCATTTTTCCTTGATTCTGTTCAATGATATTATGAATATCACCAACGACTATGCGCTCATTTTGAAGAATTTTTAGACTTTCTATTTCAGCAGAAGGAACACTTGTATCCAAAATAATTTCTATATGCTTGGGATTAAATTTTGCATATGCATTTAAAGCTGATTCCTTTAATTTATTTAAAAATTTTTCGTTTAACTTTAGAGAATTTACAAGTAATACTTTGACAAAAGCATTATTTAAATCTCCTCTTCTAAAAAAGATCCCACAAATAGCTTTTACATCTTCAGAAGGATAAATTAACTTATATAGATAGTCATCGGGCGTTGATCCTACTAAATAATTTTCGCTTCTTAGTTTTTCCGCATTATCGTAATCATACATTTTATTTAAAATAGACTTTACATAGCTCTTAGAATCAAAATTACAAACTTCATTGAAATTATATTTTAGAAATTCGTTTTCAAACTCAATCTTCAAACTTTCAATATGCACACCATATTTAACATCATAATGTTCCGTTTGCTGATTTATCATAAATATTTCCTCAATTGTATTATTTCAATTCTTATTATTTATAAATAAAGTTAGAGAGACAATCAAGGTCTAATTTAAATAATGTCTTTAATTATGATTTGCTATGAAATTTTTCAATTTTACAATTTACTTCATTTATTTTATATTTTTTTCAATTCCTGCACGAGCGCATTTAATATTTTCTCAAAGTGCTCTGCTTTAGCTATAAGAGGTGGAGTTAATGAAAGAACGTCTGCACGCGGTCCTTCAGGTAATATCAGATAACCAGCTTCAAGCAATTGCTCCATTAACGGAACAGCAAAACCTTCATTTTGCTTATAAAACCAGATACCACGCATAAATCCTTTGCCACGAATTTCAAATGGAAATTTATTCATTAATTTATTTTCATTCATTGCATGTATAAATTTAGTAAAAACAGCGTCAATTTTTACTAATTCCTTTTGAAAAAGAGGAAGATTTTTCTTTATCGTTTTCACAGTTTCATAAGCGACTGCGCAAGCCATTGGGTTACCTAAAAAAGTTTGAGTCTGGCGAGCTTCCCCTTTTGACTTACCCCAAACATCAAGCACTTCGCCGATACATGCACTGATGGGCAAGCCTCCACCCATTGCTTTTCCAACGCAGAGAAGATCAGGAATCACATTGTAATGTTCGTAAGCAAACATTTTTCCTGTTCGTCCAAAACCCGTGTAAATTTCATCAAAAACCAACAGCGTACCATATTTTGTACAAAGCTCTTTGCACCGCTTCACAAATTCACTAGAAAATCCGCGCTTACCGCCACGTCCTTGATAAGGCTCCATGACCAATGCTGCATATTCTTTTTTCTTAAGTTGGTCTTCTAAAATCTGTAAAACTTTATCAGGATTTTCTAATTTATGCTCTTTCAGTAAAAAATCATCTGTTAAGTTATTATCAAAACAAATATCCCCTTTAAAATAAGGAAAAGGTAATGTAAAAGTTTTACCAGAAATCCACGACTCAAAACCCTGCGTAAAGTCTGTGCGATCATTTAACACAAGCGGAGCAAATTGAAGTCCATGATAGCCCCCTGAAAAACTTAAAAAGCGACTTCTCCCTGTGACAAGCATAGATGTCTTCATAGCTGATTCAATGGCATCTCCACCGCTTTGCCCTAAAAGGGATTTCGCATTTGCATAAGGTGACAATTTAGCTAACAGTTCTAATAATTTTATTTTAGGTAGAGTGGGATGCACATCTCCCATACCATGCAATAAAGATGCGGCCTGTTTACGCATAGCATGAATTGAAGTTTTAGGCCGGTGTCCCAGCGCAAGAACAGCAAAACAAGCGGTAAAATCGAGATAGCGATTGTCATCTACATCACGCACCCACATTCCACTTCCGCGCTTCATCACAATTGGAAAACGTTCAGCAAAAAAAGTTGTGTCAGGACATTCCACTTTTTGAAGGCGTGATAAAAGTTTATCAGTCTGTTTTCTCGGATGCATTTTCATCATTCTTATTCCAATTATTTAAATTTTCATCAAAAAATTTGAGCATTTGCTCTTCACTCTCAAGAAAGATCTGCTTTCTTATTGCGAGGCTTGTCTCCTCTTGCTCACTGTTGAATACATCATTAAACAAAAAAGTCTCAATAGATTGATAAAAAATTTTAATTATTTTTGGTGTAGTAGCATCTTCTTTGGTAATAAAATATAATTTTAGTTTATCATCAATATTTAATAGACAATGCTTATCCATATAAGAATATAAGAAAGTTCTTATCAATACACAGTTAAAAAAAACAGCTCCTGTTTCGCCATATTTTTTGAATTTATATTGATCAAAATCATATTTAAATCTTTCAATCGTACAGATGAGTTCTCGAGGTGTAAAATTCTCCAACCATACAGGCTGATAAAAAGGATTTTTGAAATCATCATTTAATAGGAATAAAGAAGTCAAATATTCACTCATAATCTTTTCATTTAAGTGCCATGATAGATGAAATTCAATTATCTTTCCTTCAAGTTTTTCACATTTTTTTAAGAGATTAAAACGCATACTATCTAAGCTACAGTCTAAATTCATATAATTTAATAAAACTATATATGAAGTCTTTAAATTCCATAGATTGCTTAAGAAAGCCCATTTGTCATTTTCCCTTAATGTACTGCAATCTAGATCTTCGATAATAATAACTCTATGCTTATTTAAATAACTTATATTTCTTTTTTCGAGAATTTGATAAGATAAATTCAAAATAGGCAAACCTTTTAATGCCATCACTTTGCTAAAATAACTCATATATTCTGAACATGCATAAGTTATATTAAATTTATTAACAGCAAAAATATAAAACAACAAAATACTCAGAGAAATAAATTCAAAATCGTAATATTCAATAATATTTGAAATAATAAAAATAAAAAAAATCAAACTGAAAAAAATAATTGATCCCTTCAAATATCCTGATAAATGAAGGTAGGCTTCATTTAATCTCGATATACCTATGAAATTTTTTGTTTTAAAATAATACTCTTTATTATCACGATTTTTATAGTTTTCAATAAAGTGGGATTTACCACAGCCAGAAGGGCCAATTAAAAAAATTAATTTTTCTCTATTTGATAAATATAATTCAAGCATATTCTTGCTCTTTATATTGCTATCAATATAAATCTGATTGCTTTTCATCAAGGGAGGATCATTTAAAACTAGCCTAAAGAAGTTCTTGCGACATTCGTGCATATTAAGATCATCACTTGACATAATAACCTCGTTTTAAAATTCACATTGCTCTTCGATATTGCCCTCCAACAGCATAAAGTGCTTGAGTGATTTCGCCAAGCGATGCGTAACGCGTTGTGTGTAGAAGTTCCTCAAAAACATTTTCACCCGCAAGAACTTTTTTCTGCAACCTCAAAAGAGCCTCTTCTAAGCCATTTTTATTTTTATTTTTAAAGCTTTGTAATCTCTCCAACTGTTCATCCTTTTCTTCATATGTTGCACGTGAAAGTTGGATTTCAAAGGGAATATTATAACTTTCAGAATTATTTTTTAAATACGTATTGACACCAATAATAGGCAACTTTCCAGTGTGCTTTAACGTTTCATAATATAAACTTTCTTCTTGAATTTTCCCTCTTTGATACTGCGTTTCCATTGCTCCGAGCACTCCACCACGGGTTGAAATACGTTCAAATTCGAGTAAAACAGCTTCTTCTACTGCATTTGTTAGGGCTTCTATAAAGTAACTACCTTGCTGAGGATTTTCATTTTTAAGCATACCGAATTCACGTGCCAAAATAAGTTGAATGGCCATACTGCGCCGCACACTTTCTTCAGTTGGTGTCGTAATTGCCTCATCATAAGCATTGGTGTGTAAAGAATTGCAATTATCAGACATAGCAAGCAGTGCTTGTAACGTTGTCCGAATATCATTAAAATCAATTTCCTGCGCATGCAATGAACGCCCACTTGTTTGAATATGATATTTTAATTTTTGTGATCTCTCATTTGCTTTATATTTATCACGCATTGCTATGGCCCAAATTCTGCGTGCGACCCTTCCTATTACAGAGTATTCGGGATCCATTCCGTTACTAAAAAAGAATGCAAGGTTTGGCGCGAAATCATCGATATGCATGCCACGACTTAAATAATATTCAACATAGGTAAAGCCATTTGCAAGGGTAAATGCCAACTGAGTGATTGGATTTGCCCCAGCTTCAGCTATATGATAGCCAGAAATGCTTACAGAATAATAATTTTTTACTTTTTCTCGCACAAAAAATTCTTGAATGTCTCCCATCATTTTTAGGGCAAAATCAATGGAAAATATGCAAGTATTCTGCGCTTGATCTTCTTTTAAAATATCTGCTTGTACAGTACCTCGCACAGTTTCGAGAGTAAATTTTCTAACTGCAATTATTTCATCCTCTGTTAATTTATGTCCTTTTTTCTTTTCTGCCATTTCTAATTGTTGATCGATGGCCGTATTAAAAAAATAAGCTAGAATAATGGGAGCAGGTCCGTTGATAGTCATACTCACGCTTGTATTCGGATCACATAAATCAAATCCATTGTATAAGAGTTTCATATCCTCAAGGGTTGCTATGCTCACCCCACTTTCACCTACTTTCCCATAAATATCTGGTCTTTTTGCAGGCTCATCGCCATACAAAGTCACACTGTCAAAAGCAGTTGAAAGCCTTTTCGCATTGTCATTTTTAGTTAAAAAATGACATCGATTATTTGTTCTTGCCGGTCCACCTTCTCCGGCAAATTGTCTTTTCGGATCTTCATCTGCGCGCTTAAATGGAAATACTCCTGCAGTGTATGGGAAGGCCCCAGGTACGTTTTCATTTCGTAAATATTTAATTATTTCACCAAAACTTTCACATTGAGGTAAATATATTTTTTTAATTTTTAAACCAGATAAAGAAACAGTATTTGTATCTACAGAATATTGTTTACCTCTCACTTCATATTTAAATGCATCACCCAAATAATTCGCTTTTAGATATTCAAAATTCTGCAAATCATTTTTTAAATTTTTAGGGAAATTTTCCCATGATTTTTTTATTTCATTATCAATTTTTTCATGTAATTCATGATCTTTTATAATATTTTTAGTTCTTTCAAGAGAAAAAATATCGTTTGCAATTTTTGCAAAACTAATTGTTTCTTTATGATAAGTACGTATTGTACTAGCAATTTCACTTAAATAATTTGTCCTATTTTGCGCAATTATTGGTGCAACATTTGATGATTTCCTCGAGGCCTTAAGATCGAGTCTTGTCTGCCAAGAAACCTGTTGCGATTTCTCTTCCATAATTTTTAATAGTTCACGATAGAGTGCGTTGACCCCATCGTCATTAAATTTAGAGGCAATTGTACCAAAGACAGGATATCTTTCTTCTTTAATATTTTTATTACCTGCATAGCGACTGCGTCGAATGGTTGTTTTTACATCACGATAGGCATCTTCTGAACCTCTCCGATCAAATTTATTGATCGCAATAAGATCGGCAAAATCAAGCATATCTATTTTTTCAAGCTGTGTCGCTGCCCCAAATTCACTCGTCATCACATAAAGTGATAAATCAGACACATCGAGAATTCCTGTGTCACCCTGACCAATTCCACTTGTTTCGACGATAATAAGATCAAAACCTGCACTGCGCGCTAAACAAATTGCTTCCCGAGTAATTGATGATAATTCACTTTTACTTCCACGCGTAGCAAAACTATGCATAAAAACATTTGCATGATTGATTGCATTCATGCGAATGCGATCCCCTAACAGAGCTCCACCTGTTTTGCGTTTAGAAGGATCCACACTAAAAATACAGATTTTTCTCTCTGGAAATTCTAAAATAAAGCGTCGGATGAGCTCATCTGTCAAACTGCTTTTACCTGCTCCGCCCGTTCCTGTAACCCCTAAAACAAGTGGTGGTGTTTTATTATGACTGTCTTCTTTTTTTCTTTTGCCGTTCTCAATTTGCGCTAAAATTTTTGATGGCAATCCGTGAAAATTATTTTCAATAACACTTAATGCACGCGCCAACCGTAAATGATCACCCTCAGTAATATCACGATTCTCCATTTCTTCAGGCCAACTCTCTAGAGAATAATCCGATTTTTCAAGCATATCGCAAATCATGCCCTCAAGACCCATTTTCAAACCATCGTCGGGTGAATAGATGCGCGTGATTCCGAATTTATGCAGTTCTTCGATTTCTTTTGCGATGATAACCCCACCACCACCACCAAAAATTTTCATATCGGGACGCCCCATTTTGTCGAGCATTTCTCGCATATATTTAAAATATTCGACGTGGCCACCTTGATAAGAGCTGACTGAAATCGAGTGAGCATCTTCTTCAATTGCAGCATTGACCACCTCGCTGACACTGCGGTTGTGGCCCAAATGAATCACTTCTGCTCCACCTTGTTGCAAAAGTCTCCGAATGATATTGATACTGGCATCATGTCCATCAAATAGGGCTGTTGCAGTCACGAATCTTACTTTGTTCTTAAGTCGATAGCTAAAGCTTGTTTCCATCGCTTTTATTCCTCTATGATAACGCGATATCGCATCGCTGCTTTGGGGATTGAATCTGAAGTCGGTCGTTTGAGATTATATCTATTATAAAATTGGAGAATATACAAAATGTGGCCGTTGACAGGAAAAGAAATATACCAGGCTATTTTAGAAGAACCTTGTCCGTTTGAATCTTTAGAAAAGATTTCATTGACAGGAGTTTGTACAGACAGCCGTAAATTGAAACCGCAACAGTTTTTTGTTGCCTTGCAGGGAGAAAATTTTGATGGACATTCATATTTACAAGAATGTTTTGAGAAAGAATTACCTTTGGCATTGGTCAGTAAAGATTCTAAGTTTTTAAATGAATTAAAACCAGAATTTCGAGAAAAATGTATAGAAGTAGAAAATGTATTAAATTCCTTTCGTCAATTTGCTCAATTTATGCGCCATCGCTTTCCATTTCCGGTGATAGGAATTGGTGGGAGCAATGGAAAAACCACAACAAAAGAAATGTTGGCAAGTTTATTGAGTGGACCAAATTATAAAGTAACTAAAACACAAAAAAGTGAAAATGGATTTTTAGGTATCGCTATTACTTTGTGTCAAGAAGAGCATAATATAAAAGAACAACCCCATGCGCTTGTGCTTGAAATTGGGATCGATGAAATGGGAGCTATGCAGCAGCATGTCGATTTAAGCGAACCTGATATTTCTGTTTTAACTGCTCTTGGCCCTGAGCACTTAGAAAGATTAAAAAATTGGGAAAGTGCTGCGAATGAAGAATTATTTTTATTTAGAAATCCTTATACAACAAGAATTTGGCAGCTTGCAGATGAAAGAATTTTATCTGGATTTACCCATGATATTAATATTCAATACCGTGGTAAAGTAACGCATCATAAATATCCTTTGTCGATTGAAAAAGATTTTCTAGTCATCGAAAAATGTGAATTTGATCAAGAATACACACAAAGGGATTTTATATTTGAAAATACGGAGCGGACTATCGTTTGGGAAATTATTAATGAAACACCGATTAAATCTGAAATTAAATTAGAAATTTTTTCAAAAGAAGGAAAATTATTTACAGAAAGTAATCACATTTATGAAATTCCGCTTCCCGGCAAACACAACGCTGCAAATTTTGCCTTAGCTTTTGCTACTGCCATCAAAATGAAACGGACTCCTAGAGAAATATTGGAAGGCTGGAAAAATTTTGTCCCTCCACCTATGCGATCTAAAATATCTACGTTAAATAATGGAACCATTTTATTTGATGACACTTATAATGCAAGCCCAATGAGTATTGAAGCTGCATTAAATACAATTGAAAATAAAGAGTGGGCAAATAAACCTAAATTAATTATTTTAGGAGACATGCTTGATCTAGGGAGCGAGTCAAAATACTGGCATGAACTGCTTTTTCATCCTCTGAAAAATTTACAGAGCACCTACTTGTGCCTTTACGGTTCTGCGATGTATGATTGCTTTAAGCTACTAAAAGAAACTGAAGAGACCTTGATTAAAGAAAACAACACACGGATTTTCTGGCTTGCTACAGAAGAAGATCCGGTTGCATTTCTTAATATTGAGGGCGTGGATCTTTCTCAGTTTGTAATACTTATTAAAGGCAGTCGAGGAATGAAACTCGACCGGTTGGTGAAAGTCATTGAAGAAAAATGCTGTTGATTTATTAAGATCACAGTTAGAATTGATAAATTTTGAAATTCGGGAGGTGTATTCTATGCGACCTGAAGTTCTTCAAAATGAATTGCTAAAAATTCTCGAAAGTTCTTTTGTCGGAAAACCTTGTGAAGGGAGAGATGATGTCGTTTTATCATTAAATGAAGATCAAATGTTCAAATTGTGGAACATTCTTGGTGAAGAACTGGGAATTGATCTTTCTTTAGCCACAGATGATCAAAGAAAATTATTATTTGATGCCTGTGATAATGGTAAGCATATTGCCGCCCGAGATTTTAGTTCATTATTATGGCTTGTTTACTATAGTGATGCCGCCTACCAATAGTTTATTTTTATTTAAAAAAAGCAATAATTCAATATAAGTTTTATAATCTCAATTCTTTATTTTACATTTAAAATTTTGTATGCGATCCATAATTAATATGTTATGGGTCATTCGTATTTTAAGAATACGATCTCCTTATTTGTTTACAAAGTTTATTCCTTGAAAAAAACTAATAATGGATCATTTTTAACTTGTTTATTAACGAGATAGATTTCTAGAGCAGGTCAAGTTATGTTGAAGAAAAGTACTTTTAGAAAATCACTTTTTCAAAAAGTTAAAGATTACTTTAATCCGCATAAAATCCATACAGTGCCAAATTTTTTGAAGCGTGCTCATACTATGGGTATAATATTTTTTGTGCTTCTAAGTTTAATACTTATTCGCTATGCTTGGATTACCATACTACCGACCCAATTAAGAGAAAAGCTAGTAAGCACAGGGACACGTCAATTTGAAACCACTGTGACATATTCGCAGCCACGTGCAACAATCACCGATCGCAACGGCAAAGTTTTAGGTGTAAGTGTTCCAAGACCAAGTCTATTTATTTTAACCAAAAGAATGCCAGAGGATAATGAAACACTTAAAAAAGTTTCTAAACAACTCAATATTCCATTCAATGAATTGTTGAACTATAAAAGCGATAAACGAAATTTTATCTGGCTAAAAAGGCAGATGTCACAAAAAGAATTTAACACATTAGGATCTCTAAAAAAATGGCAAAACTTTATCGGTGTAGTCGATGAACCAAAAAGAATCTACCCAGAGGGAGAAACTGCGGCACAGTTGATTGGCTTTGTCGGCGCTGATGGCAATGGCTTAGAGGGAATTGAACAAGTCTATAACTCACGCCTTAAAATTAAAAAAACAAGAGTAGATGTTCTCCGTGATGCTAGAGGACGTTTAGTGATAGTAACTCCAAATGATGCTTCTAAACCTGCACAAAATGTGCCGAATTTAAAATTATCCATCGATCTCTCTATTCAACAATTTACAGAACAAGCTTTAAAAGTGGGCGCTATCAATGCAAAAGCTAAAGGTGGTAGCGCCATTGTGATGGATGTCACCACAGGTGAAGTCCTTGCTATCGCAAGTTATCCGACATACGACTTAAATAATCCTCCCAATAATAACCCTGCTGCAAGACGCTTTCGTCCTGTCATGGATGCCATTGAACTCGGTTCTGTTGCTAAACCCATGTGGATTGCTAAAGCACTTGATCTCAAACTTATCACTAAAAATACTTTATTCGACGTTCGGGGAGGACGCTTAGCCTTGCCTGGCGGAAGAATCCGTGACGATCACCCTATGACTACTTTAGACACTCAAGGAGTGCTAAGATACAGCAGTAATATTGGTATGTATAAAATTGTGCAGAAAATGGGACGAGAAACATTTTATAATGCACTTATGCAAGTTGGTTTTGGCCGTTCTCCCAGCACCGGATTTCCAGGCGAATGGAAAGGTAGAATTCACAAACCCGAATCTTGGAGTGAAATGCGTTTTGCCAATATGTCTTTTGGCCAAGGCTTTGCAATTTCTCCTCTCCAACTCATTCATGGACTCTCCATAATGGTTGGCGGAGGAGTTGACAGGGGTGTTAACTTACTAGCAACTGATCCTAAAAAAGAATCTGACTTTGTTGGCCCCCCCCTAGAATATATTTCTAAAGATACAAGTCGACTCATAAGTAAAATGATGGGTAACGTAACAGAGGAAAGCAATGCTGGCAGAATTCCTGGAGTGCTCGTGGGTGGAAAAACAGGTACTGCCCAGATATGGTCTACCAAAACCAACTCCTACTCGGAACGCACAGCTGTATTTGAAGGCATTATTCCTGCAAACAATCCGAAACTCGCAATCGTTGTCGTACTTGATGAAGTTAAAGTTCGCCCCGCTTACGGAGCAAAACTTGCCGGACCTGTCTTTTCAGAAATTGGTCGCAAGACAGTGCACTATCTTAATTCCCAAGGAGTTTTTAGTGTTGAACCCTATGACAATGCTTATGCTGACAAAAAGACAGCGCATATTGCACAGTAAAAATCTAAGAACTTGACTTTGACATACTTATAGTCGCAAGTTAGTCTTTCATCAATCAGCTCCCCGCTGATTGATTCTCTCTATGGACCCATGGTGAAGTGGATATCACGTAGGCCTCCGAAGCCTGAAGCGCAAGTTCGATTCTTGCTGGGTCCGCCATAGAGTTATTCTTATTTTTCAAGTGTTTTTATCACCCAGTAAGATAGTCCCAAGGGTCTAGTCCCAATTTTTGCTTGGGACAGTCCAAATTTCTTAAATTTGAAAAAATTTGTGCATATCGAGTTCGGTTTTTTCTCGGCTTCATCGGCAAATGGCACTTTGTCTTACTCTCCGTAAGAAAAATGTGTGCCGAGAAGGTCTAAAATTTTCATCGGCACTCGCCGGCACGCCGGCAAAACCTCCTCCTGACTAAGTCTGTTTTTTGAGCGTTATTTAATTACATTTAAAAGTATATTGATATCTTCTAATTGGAATGGATTGTAAGTTTGCTGTTCCTGAGCCTGAATTATAAATATAAGCATATAAACCTTCAGCTGTTTCATTCATGTTAAGTAATTTAGCTTCTTTACCGCAATAATTATTTGCCTCCTTTTGATAATCATCTATTGCCGCCCATTTTCCGCCTTGAACTGTTACTGTGTCAGCATCTTTATTAAATCCTACAATTCTTAAATGAGTACATGCTGAAAATAAAATAAAAGTACTTAAACACAATAGAATCCTCATACAAAATGCCTTTCTTTCTCAGTTTTTGTGTACAAATTTATTTTTTAAAATTAAAATTCTTAAAGAAAGATATTTTGAATTAAAAACTCATCTTGAGAATTTTGGGAAATTTTTAAATTAATATTTATCTTAAAGAATAGAGTTGGAAATTTTAAGCCGTTTTTTTAAACAAGCAATTTATCAATACTAGAAGTGACTCCTGTTACAGGCAATTGCGTTGCATCAAAATAGACCGTCATCATATCTGCGGTTTTATGTCTTGCTATTTTTTGGACTACTTGTAACGAATGCCCCGAACTCGCTAAAAATGTAATGGTTGTATGCCTTAAGCCATGCATACTGACATGGCGAATGCCTGCCTTCATAGATAAATTTGAAATTAACTTAGAAAACTCCAGTGGGTTTTTACTTGCTAAAGGAAATAAAGCAGCCGTTTTTTCAATGCTGTAACTTAAACTTTTCGATATGCTATGCAACTCAACTATTTTATTTCCAATGACATTCGACAATTCCACATGCCCATTAGAACCACATTTGGCATTGAGTTTTACCTCAAGGGTGCGATGGTTCATTGTTTTTTGGATGACAACAAATAAAGAAGCACTTCCTTGTGGATTGGTTTCTAAATACTCCAAATCACCCCATGTTAATGCGGCAACTTCTCCCATTCTCAACCCAGTGTAAATTAAAAATTCAATAATGAACCCTGTCTGAAAGCTGGGCTCATATCCTTGCAATATGAGTTTTTTAGCTTCCTCTTTGGTTAATGCTTTCTTTTTTATGTTGGTTGAAAACTTTTGCTCTAAACGCTGGTGCTTAAAAAAACGAGCCATGTTCTGTACGACACGAGGTTCTTTGGCTGGGTTGGTTTGCAAATAATTTTTCAAACAACACCATTCAAAAAAAGTACTTAACGTACCAATGATGTTTCGGACCGTTTTAAGGGAACAAGCTTTTCCTCGGACCGTTTTTGTTTCAGCAAGCTTTATGGCAAAAGATAAAATTAAATTTTCATCAATTTCGGTAGGCTTTAAACTTCAAAACTCAGGTAATAAATATAACCTTACATTTTGTCAATAAATAAATATGGTTTGTAGAGAATAAAACCCAAATGAATTATTCAACCAACTATCAAATAACAATTCACACGTTGCAACTACAACCGAAGTTGGTTGTAACAACTGCGTTCGCCAAAAAATAGCATCGTCTTTATTTAAAAATGTTTTGGAATAATGTGAACCTTTAACAGCAGCTCTTGCTTCCCAATTGTTAATACGAGGGATAAAACGAATTCCAATTAAATTTGCTTGTTGTTTTGTCATAATTAAAATGTCCTTTTGTTGAAAAAAAGACACCTCATTTTGAAAACAAACCTGTAAGTAAGCTTGTAATCTTGCTTACTTTATGTATTATTTAATTATCAAATAACGGCAAGTAATTTGATTTTAAGGGGAAGCACGAGCTATGTGTCTTCCTCTTTTTTTGTATCAAACCTGACGTTATTTTACATACAGGTCGGGGAAGATCAAATGGGGGAAGGAGATGGAATGGAGAACTTTGTTACACCTAAAATATTATATGATAGTATTTCAGATAAAAAATATTTAGAAAAAATTATTCAAAAAAATCAAAAAGAAGATCTTTATATAGAATATAAAGAAGCAAGTATATCAAGTGATTTAGAAAAATTAGGAAAAGCTCTAAGTGGTTTTGCAAATTCTGCGGGTGGAGTTTTAATTTTTAGAGTAAAAGAAGATAAGAAAAATAAATCATATATTCTTGATCCTATTTCAGACATCAATACATTTCATCAAAAAATACTAGAGAATTTGAGTAGATTAGTAGCAAGCAATGTTCCTAATGTAGAGACAAAAAAAATTGATAAAGATAATGGATATATTATTGTATTAATTCTAAAATCAGATAACTCGCCTCATCAAAGATTAGAAGATAAAAAATATTATAGAAGATCGGGTGAGTCTTTTGTCCCTATGGAGCATTATGAATTAGAAAATATGTTTGGAAGAGCCCCAAAACCAATTTTAGAGGTAGATTTTAAAATCATAGAAAATGGTTGTGCTCCAGGTATTGAGCAAAGTTATAAAATAATAGTTGGCATTAGAAATAAAGGTAGAATAGCAGCGACTTTTCCTTATATTGGATTAAATATAAATTCAAATTATAAAATTAATTCTTATGAACTAAATGGAAACGGAACTCCAGGTCTACCTAAATTAGCTTCATCTACACGCGGTATTAGTAACAATATTGAATATAGAGGAGACGGTAATTATATAATTTATCCTGATCTTTTTTTAGAAGTAACCGCATTTGATTTGAAAAAGAATTTAAAGAGCAATTTGTATTATCAAAATTCTGATCTGAATGTTGATATCAAAATTGCTTCAAAAGAATCAAGATTGATATTAAATAATTTTAACTTGTCACATTCAGACTTTGAGAAAATGTTACATGAAAATAAGTTTTATAGTAAAGCTCTTAATTTAGGATGATAAAATGAATAAAATTATTAATGATGCTTCGGCTTCAATGAAGGGAACAATATATCAATTTTATGTCGCATTAGAAAGATGTTTTTTGCTAGAAAGTGGACAAAAATTGTGGATAGAAAAATTTGGTGATGTTACTGTTTCAGGGGAAATTCAAATTGAAACCAAGCATTACAAAGGTTATCTTAACGATCTTCATAGAAATTTTTGGAATACACTAGCAAATTGGATGGATAAATCGTTCAATCACATACCATATAAAGAATTAGTGTTGTACACTACACAAGATATAAATAAAAAAAGTAAATTATATAATTGGAATAAATCAAGCGCTGAAGAAAAATTATGTATAATAAAAGAAATAATTAATACTTTTCAAAAAAATGATTTAGAAATTACCAAAAGTAATGAAGAGAGACAAAAAATTTTACTACATGGAGATGACTTTCTTTTAAATATTTTAAAAAAAGTATATATATCATATAATTCACCTGATATTATTAAAATTGAGAAAAAAATAATAGAGGTTCATGCTAAATTTATTTCTGAATCAAAAAAAATAGATTTTATTCATGGATTGATAGGTTTTATTATAAATTCATGTAGATATGATAATAACTGGGAAATTACATTTGATAAATTTGAAGAAAAAGTAAGATCATTAGCAAACCATTTTAGCAAAAATATAATCAAGATACCAGAAATTAAAAGTTATATTCCTAAAGATGTAGAATACTGTGAGGATAAATTATTTATAAAAAAAATAACTGAAATTAAGTATGAGGATGTTAAAGCAGAAGCTTTCAGAGATTATTCATGTCTTAAAAATTTTATATACATTGAATTTAAAAATTGTGAAATTGAAATGGAAGAATTTAAAATTTATTATAATAATTTGAAACGTATTTTTATATCAAAGCATCGTGGGTGTGCCTTGGATCTTAGTAATGATGTGATAAAAGATTCACAAAGATTTTTTAATAAAATTACTGAGTCGGAACCAGAAAGATTAAGTAATTTTGGTATAGTACCAATCGAAATTAGAAATGGTATTTTTCATGATTTGCTAGATATTGAAAAAAATAATTTAAAATGGAAGTTAAAAGATGAATGATTTTTTACTATTAAAAAATTTAGATATTTTATCAAAAAATCCAATATTATTATCACTCGTTATAGATAATTTCTATAAATTTTCTATAAGGAAAGAAAAAAATATTTTATTAGTATATCTAATTATTCCCTTGGTATTAAGTGAAAATACAAGATTATCTCTTTGTAATTCAAAAGCAACTAGTTCTTTATTTACTTTTTGTGGAAATAATAATAATATAAGTATGCTTCAAAATAAAATATTAAATCAAAAAAATTTATCAATTAAATCTTTGTATGTATCTTTGAGTTCAAAAAGATTAAAACTAAATGATGACTTATCTATTGATTTCATAAAAGAAAATGAACAAATTAATAATATATATTTGGAAGAAAAAAAAGCTGCTAAAAAATTAGCTTTTTTACTTAATTCTTTTGATGTTAATACTATATATAGAATATTTGGAGTCAAATTTATATGATATGTTTTATAAAATATATTGGTATATTAGATAATAATGATAAAAAGCATTATGTAGAATTAAAGCAAGGTTTAAATATTATAACAGGCAAGTCATCTACAGGAAAAAGTGCGATTTTAGAAATTTTTGATTACTGTTTTGGAAGTAATTCGTTTACGATCCCTGAAGGAATTATTAGAGAAAAAGCAAACTATTACTTTTTAATATTGCAATTTTCTTCATTTTATCTTGTGATAGGAAGAAATGAGTATGAAAAAAGCTGTTATATCATAGAATTCAATATTAAGTCATGCGATAATATAATTCATATGATAAGTAAAAATTTATTTGATAAAAAAAATAAATTATCAATTGATAATTTTAAAAAAGAACTTGGTAAATATTTTGGAATTAATTATACTATTGTTGAAGAAGATTATGCTGATTATTTATTTAGAAAACGTAAAAAACCCACACCTTCTGTAAGAAGTTTTTCGTCATTTATTTTACAACATCAAAATTTAGTAGCAAATAAACACGCTCTTTTTTTTCGTTTCGATGAAAAAGAAAAAAAAGAGCAAGTGATAGATCACTTTAAAATATTTTTAGGAATAGTAGATCAAGAATATTTTATTTATTTAATGAAAATTGAAGAAATAAAAAAGGATATTAAATCAATTAATTATGAAATGAATAAAAATAAGTTAATCTTTGAAAAGAATAAGATGAAGCTTAAAGAACTAACTGATAATTATACATCAATAACAGGAACGAAACTATTTAATGCTTCTAACGATGAAATTGCAAATAATCCAAATAAATATCTAGAAAATATTGACATAATTAGTATTACTTTAAAACCATCAGAAACTAATTATGCTAAGGAAGTTGAACAATTAGAACAGGAAATTACATCCTTGCATTTTAGAATTAGAAAATTAGGAAATCAGAAAATTAAAATAGAATCTTCTGTAAGAAATTCAAAGAATTTTACAGAAAATATATATAATTCACCTATAAATCAACCATTAGAGCATGAATCGAGTTCGTATGCATGTCCATTTTGTTTTAAGGAATCAAACATTATAGAAAATGAAAGTAATAAATTAATAGATGCTATTAATTGGCTAAATAATGATCTAAAATATTCATATTATATGCAAACTGCTTTTAATGAGGAAATATATAAAATAGAAAATCAAATCAAAGAATTAAAAAAAAATTTAATAGTTAAAGAAAATTGTTTGGATGAAATTAAAAAACAAGATGAAAAATTAGAAAAGAATGTATCAATTTCAAATATTGCTTTAAAATATAAGCTAAAAATAGAAATTATTTTAGAAAGTTTTATGATAAATGATAATATATATCTTTTAACTAAAAAAGAAAAATTAGAAAATAATTTAAAAACATTAGAAAATAATTTAAAAAAATATAGTATTGATAAAGAAGTTTATGAAATAACAAGAAATATTGAGAATTATATGAAAGAAATTGGAGAAAATTTTGAGTTTGAATCATATTTTAAACCAATTAATCTTAAGTTTTCTTTAGATAATTTTGATCTTTATCATGAAGGAAAAAATGGGCGAACTTATCTTAGGTCAATGGGTAGCGGTGCAAATTGGTTGTACTGTCATCTTACTTTATTTTTAGCTTTACAACGTTTGTTCTGTGAAAGAAGTAATAGAGGATGTTTAATTCCTCCTATTCTTTTTTTAGATCAGCCTACTCAAGTTTATTTTCCTACAACAATTGAAGATCAAAATTCTGAATTTAATCCAAATATTATAGCTGAAAAAATTGGAAGAAAAGATAGATTAGATGAAGACATAAAATCTGTTACTAATTTATTTAAACAATTAATTTATTTTTGCAAAAAAACTGAAAAAATAACAAAAGTTATGCCTCAAATTATTGTAACAGATCATGCTGATAATTTAGATTTGGGAGAATCTTTGGATTTTAATTCATACGTTCGAGCTAGATGGAGGTCAAACGGGTTTATTAATTAAATTATAAGATCAGGTTAAATGCAAAATTCTGATAGACTAAAAATTTTAAAAATTGAATATAATGCTAGTTATGATTTGATAAAAGTAAAGCGAGGTTTGAAGAAATAGCTTCAATTTGTTAAATAATTTTTGCGAAAAAAAGTAACAAAGGAGATACCAATGTATTGTCAGAACCAACTTATAACCGCTTGCATTACTTCCTGAAATTTCTTTTCTCAACTTTCTCCCTATATTTTTTTAAAATATGTCCAAACTCAAATCCCTCGTTTACTGATAAAGAAACTTTCACAATTTACTTCTTTGGAAATTTAAATGTAAGCGCAACAATCAAACCATCTAATCAAAAAAATAAGATTGAGTTAAAACTTCTTTTTTAAATTGATCATAACCCCCATTTCAAGTTGACACTTTTTCACTAAGAAAAAGGGGGTTTATGATCAAATACTTGTAATTATGAATTTAAAATAAAATTATTTTAAATATTTAAATTCTAAAATTTTAGGATTACTCTCTTATTTTTCAAGCTCGCTTTTTAATTTTAGTAAATATTTACTATATTTCTCTTTTTTCATTGCTTGTATATTTTTTAATTTCCATTTGATAGCAGGAAAATTTTCTAAATTTTTGAAAGGTAATAAATTCCAATTAGGCTCTAAAGTGTAAAATGAATAAATAAAATCCCTATGGATATTGCTTAAATTATTATTTATTTCTTTTATTAATTTTTCCCTTGTTTCATTTAATTGATTCCAAGTTATGTTTTCTTCCGAAATTCCCGAAAATTCATTTGCAAATAATTGTTCCTGATTTAGTTTGGTAGGGTTTAAAAGTTCATCAGGAGGTCTATTGTGTTGCATTAATATAACTACAAAGCAATCTATTAGTAATTTCGAAATCTTTTCATTTTCTAAAAAAATTTTAACATCAAAAAGGTCCCTAGGGTGTTGTCTATCAAGAGCTGCGCAAAATTTTCCAGCATATATTTCTTCTAAAGATAACAATCTCATTTCTGCGTCCATTCCAAAATTTTCACTAGCTTTTTTACATATTCTATGATCTTGATATGGCAATAAATTTCCACGTATAATTTCATTCGGTTCTATTTTTATGGCTGCTTTATTTGAATAGACATTTAGCTTTCTGTATCTGTTATCTTTAGAAATAATTGGATTAACTCTTATAACATCAGCATTATTTAATAATCTATTCTCTATATTTTTTAAACTATTGCTTATCCCTTCTAATGATGATTCTCTATCGCCTATTTGTAGCCAGGTTAAATCAATATCTACTGACAATCTTGGTAAGTTTCTAATAAAGAGATTTATTGCAGTTCCTCCTTTTAGAGCAAAATTATTTTCTTTATAAATAATTGGAAGACATTTAATTAGAAGTTTAACCTGCTCTTCAAAAATGAAACTATTCATAGTTAACCTCTTGATCAATTAATTCCTTAGGCACTGTAATTAGATATTTAGAATTAAAAATTCCATTTTTTTCGATTACTCTTTTTCCTTTTCCAAGTTCTACTTTGCTAGTATTAATTTTAGAAAACCATTTATGATTATTGAGTTCTGCTAAAAAAAGGAAAATTCTTTTTGCTTTAATTGAAGTACAATTTTCTAAAAGATTTTGTACTAATTCAGGCCTTAGAGTTGTTAAAGATGTAAATATTTCTGCGGTTTCTTGGAATGAATATTGCGAAGGTATTCTATACATCATTTCAATAATTGCTCTTTCTGGTGTAGATAAAATGAGTTCTAAGTTGTTAATTTTAATTTTGGTAAGGCTACTTACCTCAGTTTTTTTAAAAATATTTGTAGAATAAGTTTTTATTGTCGAGTTAAATTTAAGTTTAAATATCCATTTAGGTAAAAAATTATTCTCTGGGACTATAATTGATATTGTCTGTTTATTTAAAGGCAAATAATGAGCGTATCCAAGCAACTCAAGAGCGCTTTTGCTGCCAACATGGATCATTAAATTTAGTTGAGATTGTAAAGCCCAAGTAGCCCCTTGCCATGTAATTTCATCTTGATAGCGTAAAAATATCCCTTTTGCAGGTGATTTTAGCCATTTAGAATTTATATACTTTTGAATAAGTTCATACGGATAACCATTTTCAGTAAGCCATGATGAAACATATAGAGCATTTGCTGGCCAGTTTAAAAGAAGCTTTTGCAATGAGCTTTTGTTTTCCTCTGTTTCTAAGGATTTTGAAGTCATAAAGTCCCTCAAAGTAGGTAAGTTAAGTTTAACTTTTAAGCTATAACTATACTTATGGTATAGTTATAGCTTAAAAGTTAAACTATTGATAGAAAGTTCTCTAATTTTTAGCTATTTAATATAATACTCTGAGATAATTGATTAGTTAAAGACTGGAAGGAAAATTAGGTTTAAGTTTTTAGCTATATCTATACCATGAGTATAGATATAGCTAAAAACTTAAACCAGTATAAACGCATAATGATTTATACAAATACCCCTCTTCTCCCCCCCAACCATCTACCGATCATGCCGAGAAGAATTGCTATACTCACAAAAAAATTTTTTTTCCAGTCCCAATTCCATTGCTTTACGTTTGTGCAGATCTGTTACAAGTAAGAGGTGTTGTTGTTGATAATAAAAGATATTTATTTTTAAGGTTTTTTACCATCTTAAGGAACGCTTAAGCTAAGGCCAGTTCGATTCTTGCTGAATTAACTTTTTCATTATTGTTGTTTTTTTATTTGGGAACGTTACTGCAACAGAATTTACGAACAGGGAATAATGAAGAATTTTGGTAGAATTTTATAGCATCTAGACAAAGCATCTTCACGCCCGTAAACTTTAAGAAAATAGGAGGCACGTAACCATGTCCAAAATATATGCTTGCATCTGGTCAAATGACAAAGCTGCGGAAATGGCCAAATTCTACAAGTCTGTCTTCAAAGGAACAAAGATCGGTAAGACTTCTTACTGGGGCAGCAACCCCATGGGAGTCAAAGAGGGTTCCGTACTGACCATACATCTCACCCTTCTAGGCCAAAAAATTATGCTCCTGAACGGATACACCGAGATGAATTTCAACGAGTCCATTTCGTTCGTCGTGCCCTGCAAGACTCAGCGGGAGATCGACACGTACTGGAAAAAGCTGACAAGTGATGGAGGCCAACCTGTGCAATGCGGTTGGCTGATCGACAAGTACGGAATTCGGTGGCAGATCACACCAGCAGAATTCGACAAGTGGAACACAAGCAAGAACAAGAAGAAGAAGGAAGCAGTCATGCACGCGATGTGGAAGATGGTCAAACTAGACAGAAATAAACTGAAGGAAGCTTTTGATCGCACTTAACTTAGGCATGCAAAGTAACTATCTTATACTTAGAAATGTTTCTTGATTCATTTTTAAATTAAGCATCGTGAGCAAGGACATGAATTATAAAGTAATTTTACACAAAATAGAAAAAAATGTAATGAATTATTCTTAAAAGATTTCATGAAAAGAGTTTAAGGGTAGGCATTAGAAGAAAGTCATATAACAGACTCTATTGGTATTTAACAGATCACAAGATATCCATAAAAACTTTTTAATTTTCTTTGAACAGAGCAAGGCCGCATTCTCGCTCCTTTAGGGGCGAGAATGCGGCCGATTGATCCATTGTCGGCGAAGAGGACGAGGAATTAAAAAAACACGTGAGTGGCTTTTTTAATTCTATTAGTCCGCTCGCAACCGTACTTTTCTTTCACGAATAGATTGAGCAACGCCTTTTTCAGTAAATGGTTTTCTTTGGTCATCAATATATTTTTTTATAATTTCTAGCGGTGCTCCTCCACAAGTTACAGAACAATAACTTGGACTCCAAAAATTGTCACCCCATAATTTTTTCTTAATAAGTTCCCAAAATTCTCTTCTTATAAAATAAGAAGATTTTCCTTTTAATTTACTGGCAACAATTGCAACAGAGTGTTTTGGGGGAATGCTAACAAGTATGAGCACGTGATCATCTTCGCCATTAAATTCGATTAATTCGCAGTCTATTTGCTCGCAATTTTCTTTAAAAATAAGTCTAGTACATTCAAGAATTTCCTTTGTAAAAATTCCCCGTATATATTAAGTAACGAATACTAAATGATAATAATGTTTATATAGTTGACTTCTTCCTGTTCTCCACTCATATTTATTATGATCCATATTGATTCCAAAATAAACAAATGCTAGAGAAACATGATGAAGAATTTATGGCAAGTTGTGTTGTAAAATTTAGAGCATATCCAACTATTGAGCAAGCAAATATACTTTCTCGATGGATAGGTTGTGCTCGAGTTATTTATAATTGCAAAGTGTCAGAAGATAATCAAAATTATAGCGTATTTAAAAGCACAGGCGAAAAATCCTCGGTTCATCAGGCTTATTCACATTTTAAAACTGAAGAAAGAGATTGGCTAAATCAATGCCCGTCGCAAATTCTGCGCAATGCATCTTCAATTTGGTATACGGCAAAACAACGTTTCTTTAAAGGTATAGCTAAAAACCCTCGTAAAAAGAAAAAAGGAATAAAAGATACCGTCTTGCTTACGAATGAATTATTTAAATTCAATGATGAAATAAGCAAAGAAGGAGTTGTTTTAAAAAAACTAATAATTGGCACTAAATCAAAAGAATTAGGTGTTTTAAAATTCAAGGCTCATAGAGAGTTTGGAATTCCGCAACAAATTGTTATTGGAAAAAAGAATAATAAGTGGTTTGTCTCGTTTTGCTATGAAGTAGAAGATATTGGAAAATCAGAACAAGATCTGTTGGATGAATATTCTCTTTTGGATGCAGAATCATTAAATGAACTCACCGTAGGGATTGATCGTGGCATTGTAATTCCATTTCAAACAAGCAATAAACTAAGTTATGATTTTGATGATAAATCAAAAAATAAAATCAAGCTTAAACAAAGAAAGTTCAAAAAATATCAAAGAAAGTTATCACGGCAAAAAAAAGGTTCAAATTGTAGAAATAAAACTAAAATTAAAATTGCAAAAATTCATTCTAAAATAAGTAACATCAGGCATGATTTTTGCCACAAATTTTCTCATTCAATTGTTAATTCAGACGCAAAAATATTTGCAGTAGAAGATTTAAAACTAAAAAATATGACTAAATCTCCTAAGCCAAAGCAAGATGTAAATGGCAAATATTTGCCAAACATGCGAAAAGCCAAAGCAGGTTTAAATAGAGAACTGCTATCAAAAGGATTAGCAAAAACAATAGAGTTTTTAGAATATAAAGCTAAAAAATATGGTAAATTAGTCGTTAAAGTTTCACCTCATTATTCTAGTCAGGAATGTGCCAATTGTGGCCACACTCACGCCGAAAATAGAAAAACACAAGATAATTTCTTATGTTTATTATGCGGAAATCATGACAATGCTGATATAAATGCAGCAAAAATAATTGCTAAAAGAGGTGTGCAATTTCTTTTGTCAAAGCCAAAAGCTAAGACAAGAACTAGGCTAGGGACTAGCCGAAGTAAAGCTGGACGAGGAATAAGTAAGACGAAATTAGAGCAATCTAATCCGCTGATTCCTATAACTTCAGAAGCTTGCTCCCTTTAGGGGCGAGAAGTTCACATTCTAAAATCAACACATATAATGATTCAATCATAATCCACAGTGCCCGAAACTTTGCCAATGATGCTGAAAAATCAGATGTATTAAAAATCTTCATCGGCACAAAAACTTTCCTCTTCCTGTCACTAAATCTCTTAAAACAAAAATGTATCGTTAAAATGTATCATAAGCGAATCAATTCATAAACTATTGACCACCCTTCCTTAATGGGAAATTGCATCGAGAGGGATACTCCATTATTCTAAAGTGACATATTCTACATCACTTTTCACGTCTTGCGACAAGACCTTCAGGAGCAGGTATTATGAATCAAATAAAATATATTAAATTATGCATATATTTTATTTGTTTAATTATTTGTCTAGTTACTCACTCCAAAGATTTAAAAAATATTGAAATAGTGACAGAAGAGTATCCTCCATATAATTATTCTGATAAAAATGGAAGAGTTATTGGTATAAATACTGAAATTATTCAGGCTGTTCTAAAAGAAATTCAGATTTCAGGAAAAATATCTGTTTACCCATGGAAAAGAGCACAAAAAATAGCACAGAATAATCCAAATATATTAATATACTCAATTGTTCGAAATCCAGCTCGGGAAAAATATTATAAATGGGTTGGAAAAATAAATAAACAAAGATTTAATATTTATTCAAAAGATAAGCAAATCAAACTTTCAAGCATAGAAGATGCTAAAAAATATATAGTTGGGGTTTATAATGGAGATATATTAGAGATTTTATTTTTACGCCATGGATTTCGTGATGGAGATAACTTGTATATCGCTCAGAAAAATGAAAATCTTTATAAAATGCTTACGAGTGACCGCATCCAGCTTTGGCCAATCGATGAAGCAGCAGCCAAATTTTTGCTTAGAAAAAATAATGAAAAGATAGACGATCTTGGCATTGCATTTAAAATACCCGCAAAAGAATTAAGCGATACAGACCTATATATGGCTTTTGGTACAAAAACGTCTGATGAAGTGGTGAATATATTCAAAAAGGGTCTTGAAAAAATAATAAAAAATGGAACACATAAAAAAATTCTAGAGAATCAGTCATCAAGTACAACAGACGAGAAAGTAGAAAATTGACTCAAAGATTCTATAAGTTTAAAGTATTTAAATTAAAATATTTTTTTTTCAAAAATTATGCGCTTGAACTCTATTTAATGATGCATTCATACCATAATTGTTCACTGATTGATGAACATCATGGAGTATAAATAGCGATAGACATTGGGTATGAAAAACCGTATCCAGTCAAATCGCAATTATCTAATGATCCATCGCTTAGAATGTTACATTTACTAACTGAGTTATCGCTACTGTTTACAATATAAGCAAAATTATTAAATATTGCTATGTCGCTAGCACTATTAAATCCATACGCAGTTATAGCGCAGTTTGCAAGGCTTCCATCTGAAGCTACGCTACAATTACTCACAGAATTATTACCCATATTTACTATGTAAGCATTGTTTTTATTAAATGCAATTCTTCGTGGATTATTAAATCCAGCACCGGTATAAGCACAATTGCTCAATACGCCATTATTAATTGAGCAAACTGTGACATTATTATTTCCAAGATTTGTTATATATGCTAACTTATTGCGGATAGTAATACGCCAAGGATTAGAAAGAAATAAATTTAAAACAGAACGACATCCTCTTAATGTTCCATCCATATTTTGTGCACACGATGATACTGAATTGTTTGCATAGTTTGTAAAAAATGCATATCCTTTAGTAAAAGCAATCCCCATAGGATTTGGGCTTATGCCAAATTGATTACAGAGTGGCAGCATGCCATTATACGTTACTGGACAAATGCTAATTGTACTTGAATTATAATTCGATAAATATGCGTTATTATTATTGTCAAAATCTATGGTATATGGGTTATTTGCACTATTTGCTGTTTGGATACAGCTGCCAAACGTACCATCGCTATTTACAACACACGATGTAACCCCGCTACCTGAATTATAGTTTGATATAAACGCATACGTTATATTTTGACTTACAGTAAACGTCTGTGTTTCTCTCAATGTATTTACATCAACACTGTATGCGCTCATACTAAATATTGATAATAATGTAGAATAAGCCAAGATTTTTTTAGACAATGAAAAAATCATAGTACCTCCATAATAAAAATTTTTCTAAAGAACAATAAATGGTATTAAATGAATATTTAAATTTCAATTTGACAAAATATTGACTTCGATTAAGAAAATTTGGAAAAATATTTCTGAATGTTTTTAATGACTCTTTTTTAAAATTGTAAAATATTTATTTTTTCAAGAACAGCGCATCTAAATAAAGTTCGTATTTTCATGGTCTATAAAAAAATATTTATTTAATAAACTGAGATTATCATTACTTAACTACACTTAAAAGTATATTGAGCTTTTTTTATCGGTTTTGTTTGCGCATTTGTCAAACCATATTTTGAATTATCAACTTTAGTTTCAGACCCTTCAACAACTTCATTCATTTTAACTAAATTTGCCTTCTTTCCACAATATTTATCTGCCTCTTCTTGAAATTTATCTTTCGATACCCACGTTTCACCTTGCAGAGTCACTGTATTTGCTTCTTTATCAAATCCCACTGTTTGTACAAAAACGCAACCAGTAAGCATAATAGCAGCCATTGAACATACTAAAATTTTCATAAAAAAATTCTCCTTTCAGAATATTTTAAAATAATTACTTTATATTTTAACTACTAAATACTAAATATTAATACTTGATTTATCTAAAACAAATCCTTTCATTTTTTTAATAACCGATTATTAACATAAAAGAACAATTTAATAGAAACCATCTTTTACGACATTGCTTTTTGCTATTTTACTTACAAAAAAATATTATTCAATTCCTTAGATAAATTTTTTTAAAATTCAATATGATTCGCTGATTGAAATCTTTGCTAAAAAAAGTATTTACTTAAAATTAGGGGGTTTTTATTAAATAGAAACTCCCTCTACAACATCAATCTTTTTTAAAAAATTTTCCTCAACAAGCCAAAGCGTTCTCTATAACAATATTTGATAACCTTTAAAAGGAATCAAACTTGATTCAATATTTTTTCATTTCATAACTAAGTATTGCTTTACTTTTTTCTTATACACATATTAAATGCGAATATTAATATTTTATTCATTTTTTAAGAAAGTGTCCCATGAACACAAGATCTCCTTCGGTACTAGCCTTACAATACTGGCATCAAGCGTTGATTTTTTCAAATATGACTAAACTAGCAAATGAAAACGAAGCAATTCCATTCAAAAATACTATTCACTTGAATTCTGGAAAATTTGAAAAAAAGATAATCGAGAGTGATAAATTCATGAATTTTTTCAAAGATAAATCCAAAGGAATTGTAAAATTTATTCATCAAGATGGAAAAAGCAGCTCCTATGCTGAAACCTGGATATGCGCAGGATATAAAACTCAGAAAAAAAAGATGAATGTCATCCTTTCTGTACCCATCTTTGTAGATATCCAAGGAAATATTATTTCAAACACAAACTACCGACCTTTTCTAAACTCAAACTATTTAGAACCAGTTGACGAGATCTACGCTACAAGTATTAAAATTGGCACACTAGCTCGATATGAGAAATTTTTAAGCAAGTATCCCTTATCTGATAATGAAAATGAATTGCAAAGCAATGAAAAATTATCCAATGATTCTGAGACGCATGGCAAAAAACTACCAAATATCAATTGGTCGCAATGGTGGGAATATGCATATACTATGTTTTTGGAAACTTATAATTCACCCGAAATTGAAAATTATAAAAGAATTCCATTATCAGATTTTTTAAGATCTAAAAGTTCAGATAAAGAGTGCTGGTATACACTCGTTTCTGTTCAATTAGGTGAGAAAATGAATAAGTTACTTAGAGAGTCGTATTCCATAATTGAAAGAAAAATTCAAAACAAAAATGAAAATTTTAAGAATCAATATCCACTTTTACATCATATATCTCAAGATCAATTTACACAAAATATTTTAGTTAGTGATGCAATAGAAGCAAACACTCTACACCACACGGGCCACATAGATTCTTTTGACGAACAAGAGAGAATAAGAAAAAATTTCCCATTGGATCCTTCGCAGCGTGAAGCTCTTTTAACATTTTTAAGCACTCCAGATGGTTTTCCTTTAGCAATCAGTGGACCTCCGGGTACTGGAAAGACAAGTATGTTAAAAGCAGCAATTGCAACATTATGGGTAAATAAAACAATTGCAAATAATAATCCAGAGTGCCCCATTGTGATTGCATCTTCATTTACAAATAATGCAACAAAAAATATAATTGGCAACTTTTCTGAAATTCCTGGCCGCATAGAAGAGCATTTACTTCTCCAAAGATGGGTGTCAGGAATTTTAAGTTATGGTTGGTATTTCCCTTCTGAAGCCAAAAAAGAGGAATCACAACATTTAAATCTTTTGCATCAAAACTATTATAACTACAATTCCATATATCTTTACCAAGCAGGAGGAGCCGCTGAGGAATTAAATCTATCAAAAAGAGAGCAGGCCAACCGGGAAAAGCGAAAATTCTTGACAAATATAAATAATATATTTAATAAAGATTTTATATATATGGATCAATGCGTAAGATTTTTACATGACTCTTTAAAAAATCAATGTCAGAATATTCTTCCAAAATTATATCACAGCTATAAAAACACTGTCAAAATTCTTATCAATAATGACATGAATCAACTCGAAGCCAGTTTACATAATATTGAGTTGCTGAAAAACGAGATAGAACTTGAAGCTAAAAATAAAAATTTTTTAGAAAACTCATATATTTCTGAAATAACTGATTTAAAATACAAAAAAAATTATCTCCTCGGATTTTTTGAAAAATATATAAATAAAATTAATTACACAATAAATAGTAAATATTACAAATTTGTATTAACAAAACAATTTGTACAGTTTTATTTAAAAATAATTAAAACTGTGTTTTTTATTCTACTAATGAATAATAAAAAATTCAAGAAACTCTTATCAAATGAAAAAATCCCTTATAAATCAAGCTTTAAATTACAAGAAATCTTTACTCAATTTGAGAATATTTTATTATTAGTGAATCTAAAAAGACTAGAATATGAAAGAGAAATTGTGAGTTTCAATTCCGAAATTACAAATATTAACAATAATTACATACAATTTTTGGAAGAAAGACAAGATAAAATAAATGATGAAATTAGAAATTTCAAAATTCTTGAAGAATTTAACAATTCAATATTGTATATATTAGCTCAGTCTAAATTCTTTCTTCTCATTAATAAATTACCAGACCAATTTCGACTGTTTGATAACAAAATACAATCAATATATAAAATGAAAGATTCATTAGAAAAAGAAACAGCAGTGAAAAGAATCCAATTGTTTGAATCTTTTCAAGCATTACTTGATTGCACAATTAGAACCTATAATTTTCACATGACTGCACGATACTGGGAAGGCCGTTGGCTCTGTACTAAATTTCCTGAGCAAAAAAATAGTTATAAGAAATCAAAAGACACACAGATAGACCAATTAAGATCATTTTGTATGTTAGCACCTTGTATTGTCTCTACATTTCACATCATGCCAAAACTTTTTCATGATAAAAACAACAATGTCAATTTTGGCAATGAAGCCGACCTTTTAATTATTGATGAAGCTGGACAATGCTGTTTAGAAAATTCAATGGTGGCATTTTCATTTGCAAAAAGAGCTTTAATAGTTGGAGATGTCAAACAATTAGAACCCGTATTCAATCTAGACAATGAAGCAGAACATTGCATAGCTAAAACTCTAAAGTTAACTGATAAAGAAAAAGAGGATATTTCTGATAGAGAAATTATGGCATCAAAAAATAATCTTATGTCGGTTCTACAAGAAAAATCATATTTTACAAAACCGTATTCAAACGGTCTGATGTTGACTAGACACTATCGCTGTGTACAAAACATCATAGAATTCTGTAATGAATTAGTTTATGATGGTGATTTAATCCCTGTTATTAAGAATAAAAATTCCCTTTTTCCTTCTATGGGCTATGTATGCCATTCTTTCAAAGCAAGTCAAAAAAACGGAAGTTGGTACAATGAAGATGAATGTCTTGAAATTTTGGAATGGCTAAAAGAAAATGAAGATAAAATAACAAACGCATATAATCCAGATGGCGTTATAAAAATTCCATTTTATAAATTAGTTGCTGTGATTACACCTTTTAAATACCAAGAAAAAATTTTAAAAGATAAAATTCATGCAGAGTGGTCTTTGCGAATAAAAAATCCTGATCAATTAGAATTATTTAAAAGACAATTTGTCATTGGAACCGTCCATTCCTTACAAGGAGCTGAATGTCCAATTGTAATATTTTCCTTAGTGAGCGATCGAGAAGATGGAAAAACAGTTTTTTGGGACAATAAAACTAATTTATTAAATGTAGCCGTTTCGCGTGCAAAGGATAGTTTTCTCGTCTTTTGCCACAGAGAATTTTTATTTCCAGAAAAAGTTTTATCAGAAAAAAGCAATATTCCAAGTGTAAAACTTGCAAAATATTTACTTAATAATGGAAAACCTGTTTACCCCACTATTGCATTCGTTGTCGAGTCACCAAATAAAATCGAAACTATACAAAAATTGCTACCTAAAGATTATAAAGTATTTGCCACAGGTGGCTTTTTTAGAGAATTAGATCTTGATGCACATGATACGATGGAAAAATCAATTTCATACCCTGTTTGGAAAATAAGAGAAGAAAGACGGTTTCTCATAAATGAAATTAAAATTTTTTCCAGAGATTTTGACGAGATCATTTTAGCAACCGACAATGATAGAGAGGGAGAACTTATTGCATGGCACTTGAAAGAATATATAAGAAGTGAGTTTCCACAAAAAAGATTTATCTTTAAAAGGGTTCGATTCAATTCAATAGATAAAGTAAGTATTTTAACTGCAATTAAAAATTTTGAAGTAAAATTAAATAAAAACTTAATACAATCTGCTTTAATAAGGAATATCTATGACATTATTTATTCACAATTTATAAAATATAAGGCACTTAAATTAAAAAATTATAGCCATGAACTTCCATTTTTATCAAGAAATCATTTGTCTGTATTCAAAATCTTACAAGTGCAAAAGGAAAAAAGCAAACTCAGTGGCTACACTCTGCGAGTTAAATTCTCAATAAAATCGAGAAATAAATTTTTATTTGGAAAATCTGTAAGCTCAAATAGTCTTTTAAGTCAACAGAAGATTTTTCAAACTTTAGAAGCAGCAGAAGAATATGCTCATGCTTTAACTCAGCAAGAGTGGACACCATCACCGCTTTATTCATTAACAAAAACATTGCGCCCAAAATCAGGAATGACAACAGCAGAAACACTAAAACGTGTTGCCCGCATGCATAAATTATCACCAGAAAAAACAATGGAAATTCTTCAAGCACTGTATGATGGCTCCGCAATGATCCAATCTTCTACCCATAATCCCAACAGTCATCGCTTTAATTTTGGAGGGGAATTTTAATGCAAAATATTGAAAATGAAGTGCCACCGAATTCAGTAATTAAATACCCAAGAACCGATGGACATCACACACCAAGTGACATTCAAGAAAGTGCAAATCCTTTTTTAAAAAGAGATCCTTTTGAAAGCATTGATGACAATGATGTTCCAAGTTTTTTAAAATTTGCTGCACCAGAAGCTAATCCCAATTGTTTGGGTGCTGAGATTGAAACTGATGAATTTGATGAAATAAAATCAAGAATAATAAAAGAAGCTCCATATCAAAAAGGTTGGCCCAAATTTGGCAATGATCCGAAGCATACTATGTATTTATTGAGTTACTTTTTAGGTATTCCTAAACCTGTCACCTTATCTCATGGCACAAAATTATATCGCCTCGTTGGAGCATTAGCAAATAAATTCAAAACCAATGATTACTGTGGTGAGTGGTGGGCATTGGAACCGCCACCTGCCACTGAAGAAGAATGGCGTTCTGGTTATGCAGTTTGGAATCATTGGAATGGGGATGGAGGTTATATAGAATACACAGTCGGGAAAGAAGGTTTAAATGTTTGGTTGGGCATTACTGGACCACAATCTCTAGAAAATTATGAAGTATTTTTGCGAGGTGGAAAAACTCAAATATGGGTTCCACAAAATACCATCAACCCATTAAAAAATGGTCTGTCGAAAAAAATTATTACGAAACGCTCCCCTTGGAATTTAGAAGAGGATAATTAAAAAATGAATGCAATTGAATGGGTGAAGGAGTGCTTTGTTATTGCTTCAGAATTAGAAAAATTGGTGAATTTATTAACTCAAATGGAAAAAGAAGGAGAGAAAAGAGAAGAAGAAGGGTTTCAAGATATTTGTACAGGTTTTCTCCAAGTTGCAAAAAGAAATATGCATTCAGAGAAAGATGCTCTTTTAGAAGCAATAAATTTAAAAAATCCTCGAAAAGTATTTTGCTCTCTTTGCTCTATCCAAGGGACTTATAAATATTTTAGTGATGAAAATCTCTCTTGGTCACAACTGTGGAATGGAGCGACTTTATATCACAGCATTTTAGATAAAATTATATTACTTATTCAATATGAAAAAGTAGGACTACATAAAAAAGAATTCGCAGAAGCCCTGTTAACTTATGATCCACTCGAAAAATAGGAGTTCGTATGAAGCAAACTCAATCGGCCCATCCACAAATAACACCGGTGAATTTTAAATACACCCCAGAATTAATGGATCAATTTCTGATCTCCCCAAGTAAAGAAGTCTATAAAATAATCTATCAAGGTTCTTTTGCAACGTTAAAAGAGCCAGCAGTACTGAATATAAATGGTTTCATTCTAAGCGCACAAAATAAAGATGAAATTAAGTTATTATTTACGTCTGCAGATCTCGTTTCAGAAGGTTGGCTAGAAGTCGATGAATACAAGCGGCAAGAAAATATGAGAGAATTTCCAAACCCAGATAAAATTTTGAAAGAAATATATTCAGAGGCAGTTTCTCTTGAGTTTGATGGTTGCCGCATCTATTCTGTCGAAGAACCATATATAAAACTCGATGATTTTATCACTCAACTTGAAAAATATCATATTGGAAAACCATCAACTTATGCTTCTCTATTTGCAAAGATAGAAAAAAATGTGCTTGATGGATTTATTGAAAAGAAAATGATCAAAGAAGGATCTGAACAAAAGGAATGTATAACATATGAAATCACTTCAAAAGGTGAAGATTTTTTACAATACTTTAGCCAATTAGATGATCCCTTTTTAAATCTAGATAATGCTCAGCTGTTTGAAACTTATCTGCAGAAAATTGCAAATGACGAAATATCTAGACAGGATTTTGAGCGTAAATTTTTTTCAATTTTTCGACAAAACTTTTTAAGTAAGATAAACATAGAATGGATTGATTCTTGTGAATAGAGCAATATTTTGTTAATAAAAGAAATTAACAAGTTAGCATAGGTTAAGAAAGTTTAAATGAGATAATACTATGGTACAAATTAGACTGTCAAGAAAATAAACTCGACATTGACAAAACCAATTTCAATTCTCTTTTCCAAGATATTTATTATTGTAAAAACACTGAAAGTAAATCTGTTCTTGCAAATATGAACGATTTAAAAAAATGTTTTTTGCTTATGCATATTATTATCAATTTGATAAAATTCCTTGGTATGAACTTAACAAAAAAGTCAATGACACTCTCATAAGTTTTTAATCTGCAAAGGAAAAATATTTGTCACCAAGAAAAAGGATGATTAAATTATTTGAAGCTAGGAATTAAATACTTTCTCTATAATTTAATCCCAAGGCATAGATTCCCAACGAATAAATTCCTCTAAACTGTTTTCGATAATACAGAATTTTTCCCCTTTATAGTTTTTCCGAGTGTATTCTACTTTTGCTTTCTTAAAAAGCAATTTAATGGCACTAAATAATTCCTCATGGGGTTCATCATTTTCATAACTTTTTTGTAAGATTTTGCCAAAAGGATTGCTTTCCTGTTTCTTTAAGTACGTTTGATCCAAAGCATAATGTAGCATTCCAGCTACAACCACTGAAATTCGATGCGTTCGCCCATAAGGCACCAACGTTTTAATCATGTTAATCCAAACGGTGTAGACTTCATAACCAATAAGTCTATCTAAATCGTTTACTTTTTTTTTATGAATTCCTAGTTATTAATTATTTAATCAATTCTGCATTTAATATGCATTCCATTAAAAGTGATTCACACAATACTATCTTGACTATAAAGATTTATTGGATTTGATATTTTTATCAGTCAAAAAGTAAATCGTCATTTTGCCCTAAACGTAACCATTTGTAATAATGAAATTAAAATATTTTATCCTAAAATAGGCTTGAAAATTGTGATTATTTGGGTTACATTGGGTTAGGAGGTATATTTTATGACTACTCCCAGAAAACGTCTTCCATCGCAATCTAGTGTTCGTTGGGATGAGGATTTGCAGCCATTAGTGGCAGAGTGGTTTGAGAAAAATCCAGGTTGGACTGTTTCTCAACTTGCAAATCAAGCAATACGCAAATTTGTTTTATCCCCTTATTCCACAACTCCTGTTGAACTGGTTCCTCTTGATAAGGGAGAAGCTATTAAATTAGCTGATAAAATTATGCTTGATCATTCAGATGCTTTAGAGCGTCTGAAATGAAAATTAAAATGATTGATACTGAGATTGTTCTTAAAGTAAACAAAAAAATAACTTTTTC
Source organism: Fluviispira vulneris (assembly GCF_014281055.1). Taxonomy (NCBI): domain Bacteria; kingdom Pseudomonadati; phylum Bdellovibrionota; class Oligoflexia; order Silvanigrellales; family Silvanigrellaceae; genus Fluviispira; species Fluviispira vulneris. Next base: position 180,889 of record NZ_JACRSE010000004.1, read on the forward strand.
TTTTGGACAAAAGCACGTTTGCGCTCATCCTGAAAAGATAGAAAGTGCTTTGTATGCAGCAATTTATCCAGGTCAGTTTCCTTTTGTTCATGGTGGAACAGTCGATATTGCAGCAGCAATGTTTTATTATGTTATAAAAACACATGCTTTTTTTGATGGCAATAAAAGAACAGCTCTTATATGTTCTCTTATTTTTTTAGAAAGTAACGGTTGGACTTTAAAATATCCCGTCTCTGAAAAAAGTAATAAGTTTGCAGAATTAGCTGAAGACTGCGCCTCAAATGCTAAAAATTTAGACGAAATAAAAAAATGGTTTAATAATCATAAAATGAAAATTACTTTCTAATTCCAAAATTTATTTGAACAACTTTAAAATTATGAAATTATAATTTTTTTAAACCTCCCATTCCTTACAAAGATGTTCTGCTTGTTCTAGGATAAGATGAGTGGCTTGCTCGGAAAGATCAGGTGGGTATCCATGGAGTTTTAAAAGTCTTTTAATTGCCATTCTTACTTTTGCACGAGACGTTTCTTTCACAGCCCAATCGGTGTCTAAATTTTCTTTGATAATTTTCACAAGTTCTGTCGCAATATGTTTTAAAATATTATCTCCTAAAACTTTAACTGCGGAATCATTGATCTCAAGCGCATCATAAAAAGCCATTTCATCTTCATTCAGCCCCAGATTTTCACCACGTTGATGTGCTTTGCGAATATCTTTGGCCATATCAATTAAATCTTCAATCACTTTTGCAGTTTCAATCGCTCTATTTCTATATTTTTGTAAAGAATTGTCGAGCATTTCTGAAAACTGACGCTCTTGCACTTTATTGCGTCTCAGCTTTGTTTTTACCTGATCACGGATGAGACGTTCTAATAATTCAATTGCCAAGTTTCTTTGTGGGAGGCCACGAACTTCAGCTAAAAAATCGTCCGATAAAATTGAAATATTCGGTTTTTTAAGTCCTGCTGCGCTAAAGATATCAATCACACCATCAGAAAAAACGGATTTTGATAAGAGTTGTCTAATAGCAAGTTCTTTTTCTTCAATTTTTAAAACACTACCAGGTTCTGTTTTATTTAAGGCTGCATTTAAATTTTGAAAAAAGACAAGTTCATCTCTTATTTCTTCTGTTACTTTATCTGGCACTGCTAAGGCAAATGCTTTTGACAATTGGTAAACAGCATTGGTAAAGCGCTTCTTTCCATCATCTTGAACTAAAATATGCTCAAGAGCTGAGGGAATTATTTTCAAAGCTTCAGATGGGTTTTTTAAAGATTTTTGATAAGAGAAACCATGCATAATTCCAAGACAGATTTCATATTTTTCTATCATTATAGCAACGGCATCTTCTTTGTTTAATGTTGGCCGACCGGAACCACCACTTTCTGTATATGTGTGCATGGTTTTCTTTAAGGCGTCAGCGATACCAATATAGTCAACGACAACTCCACCGGGTTTGTCTTTAAAGACTCGATTTACCCGTGCAATAGCTTGCATTAAACCATGCCCATGCATGGGTTTATCGATATACATAGTGTGCATGGAAGGAGCATCAAAACCAGTCAGCCACATATCACGCACAATAACAATTTTAACTGAAGAAGAATTGTCTTTAACGATATTTGCCATTTCTTCGCGACGTGCTTTACTGCGGACATGTTTTTGCCACTCTTCAAGATCGGAGGCCGAGCCCGTCATAATAACTTTTATTGTTCCTTTATCGTCTTCATCAGAATGCCAATCTGGTCTTAATTTTATAATTTCATTATATAGACTCACACAAATTCTTCTCGACATACAGACGATCATGGCCTTGCCATTGATTGAGACTTGCCGTGTTTCAAAATGATCGACAAAATCCTTAGCAACTTCTGCAAGACGTGATTGAACACCAACTAAAGTTTCTAGGGAAGCCCATTTTGATCGTCTTTTTTGTGCTTCAGTGGTGTCTTCTGCTTCTGTCAATTCTTCCATTTCTTCATCGAGATTCACTTGCGTATCCCTAGAAAGTCGAATCAAGCGACTTTCATAATACAAAGGAACAGTTGCACCATCTGCAATCGAGCGTTCAATATCGTAAATGGAAATATAATCACCAAATACTGCTCGTGTGTCCGCATCCGTTTTTGCTATGGGTGTTCCTGTGAATCCAACAAAACTCGCATTGGGTAACGCTGCGCGCATATTGCGAGCAAAACCATCAAGGAAGTCGTATTGACTGCGGTGTGCTTCGTCGGCAATCACAATAATATTTTTTCTCTCTGAGAGAAGTGGAAAATCATCTCCCTTACTTTCAGGCATAAATTTTTGTATTGTCGTAAAAAAAATACCGCCAGAAGCCACAATTAATTTTTCCTGCAATTCCTTGCGGCTCTCAATTTGCACAGGTGTTTGCCTTAATATTTGTATACAACGGCTAAATTGGCCAAAGAGCTGATCATCGAGATCATTTCTATCTGTAAGTACAATGATGGTTGGGTTTTCCAATTCTTTTTTTTGCGCTGCATATCCAGCATAGAAAACCATACTAAATGATTTTCCAGAACCAGTCGAATGCCAAACAGTCCCTATGCGCTTGTCATTTTTAATTGCAGTGATTGTTTTTTGAATGGTATTTCTCACTGCATTAAATTGATGATAGCCTGCTATAATTTTAATTGTTTTATCATCTTTTGCTTCAAACGCTACAAAGTGTTTGATAAAATCGATAAATCTTTCTTTGGCAAAGAGTCCTTTGATTAAAACTTCTAAAGAAAGCATCGAATTTGGCGCAAGCTCTTCGGAATCTATGGTCCGCCACACTTGATAGCGTTCTCGATCGGCTGTGAACGAGCCGACTTTTGTATATAAGCCATCGGAAATAACATTCAAAGCTGTGTAGTTAAATATACTTGGAATTTCTTTTTTATAAGTTTGAATTTGATTATATGCTTCCCAAATATCTGTTTTTGTATCCGCAATCGTTTTTAATTCTATTAAGGCAAGTGGTAAGCCGTTAACATAAACAAGAATATCGGGACGCCGATTGTTTTTATTCTCGATAATTGTCATTTGGTTGATGACAAGAAATTCATTATTTTCTAAATTGTCAAAATCAATTAATTTGATATTGTCGGACTTTGTTCCATTGTTACTTTGATACTGGATATCCACACCATCCGTTAAAAATTTATGACAGTGTTTATTTTGTAAAATAGGGTTTGTTATATCAAATAGACAAACTTGTCTCAGTGTTTCTTCAAGAGCATCTGAGGAAAGACCTGGATTTATTCTTTCAATTGCAGAACGGATTCGATTGACTAAAATCACATCTGAATACGTACTACGCTCTTCATACTGTGCTTCAGGGGCAATATCAGGGCCAAAAACTGTTTCATAACCAATTTCTTCAAACCATACTTTTGCTTCTTTCTCTAGGGTATCTTCCGTGATTAATGTCATTTTGAGTCCCTTTTCTGCAATCATCCTTGATTGGTGGTAGAGTTAACTTTTGTTCTTTTTGACTATCTCTTTTCCTTCTATACAATAAGAATGCTTTGTGTGCTTAGTTAATATATCATTTTCAAGAAATTCTCTATAGTAAGAATAGTTTTTCAATTTAGGGTGATCTTTATGCTCTGGCTTTATGGGTGCTGAAATAATAATACTTAATTGGTTCAAATATTTTGCTTCTGCAGAAAATGCAAAAACAACTTGCTCGATTTCTTCATCATTTAAATTAATATCGATAAGTTCATAAAACATATTTTTAGCATTTTCAAAAGAACCATTGATAGCTTTTACAAAATTATCAATAAAATAATTCTTAAACTTGTTATTTTTTTCAAAATCTTTTTTTATACAATTTATAAGATCTGGAAATCCAGCTTTAATTGCTTGAGTATCAATTTTAAATCCTTTTGGATCAGTTTTATCTACACTGAAAAGGTAAATAGGAATTCCACGCGCTAATGCAAAACCAACTTCTTGGTTTGTCCATTCACTTTTATAAAAATCATCTTTAATGTAACAAATACAGGCATCCATTGTTAGCAATGCCTTCATAATTTCATGCTTCCAAGTACTCATAGGTTGGATAGAATCATGCGCTACAAAGCAAGAAATTCCAAAATTTTTTAATTTTTCTCCTAGTCCCTTAGCTTCACCCTTATGAATATCTCTATGAGAAATAAAAAACTTTAAGCTGTTCGGAAACCAAATATTTGCAACTTCCTCGTCTTTAGGTACTTGAACTCTATTTGTTTCTTTAAAGGAAAATATAAAACCGCTAGCGACTTCCTTTTCAGGATATAATTCCCATCCTTCAGCTTTGAGCCAATCATTTGCAATAGAAATTATTTTACTTGCTTTCTCTTGATCAGGTCTAACAAGTGGATGCGTCATTTCGCAAATAAATCGTAAAAATGTTTCATCATCCCCTTCTAAGAGATTAAAGCGCGAATCTGTAAAAACCCAATTGAATTCGTAATCACAATTATTCTCTGTATGATTGTATATATCTCCATAAGCATCTTCAAATCTATGATCAAGGGATGGTAATTTTTTAAGATCGTATATACGTGTTAGGAAATTGAGGTCACTCATTCGTCCCGAAAATTGAATTTCCGCCATCTCAAAGTGGTCAATGATATTTCTTCTTGTTCCTTTATCAATCAACAGTCACCTCATTCAATTCAATTTCTCCTGATATAAGTTTAGGTAGGAGAAGATCGCGTGTATTTTTAAGCGAAAGTATTTCTTTATAGTTTGATAAATATAGTTGATCTAGAGGTAGAGTTAAGTTTAAAAATTTGTATATTATTTCGTCAGGCGGAAAAACAGATTTAATTTCAGACAAAGTATCTTTGTTTATAGATCCAAAGACGGTCCCTTCACCGTTGTACATATCAAATTTTTCTTTAAGACACTGTAGTAAGTAGTATGTATAAGTTGTACTTCCTGTTTTGTGAAGTATTCCTGCTAATCCTCGCCCGATACAGGTTTGATTTTCTGTCGAGATATTGAGGTCACCAACTGGTGCACGAACAGAAAGAAGAACGGTTCCCTGCTTTACTATCCTAGAGGGTTCCGAACAAAATAGTCTAGGTGAGGGAAAACGACTTCCAAATTCAGCTCGTCCTTGAAAAAAGACCATTCCGATACCATTTTCATTGTAAGTGCTTCCAGGGGGTGACTGCCCCATAAGTATTTCACATGAACCCTTGAGTGTCTTTATAGTCCACCCCTTAGGAATCAAGCCAAGCTCAGACTCTTCAAAACTATCAGGAAAAAGCGCAGCCGTTTCGTCATCCATACCGAACGGTTTTTTGCCTTCAGATTTCGCTTTAACAGGGCCAAAATCAATAAACCATTCTTTGAAAATGGCTTTTGCCATGGATTCGAGGGTTTCATTCATTTTTTGGTTTAATTCGATTTTTGAATCCAGTGTATCGAGAATATTGATAATTTTTGACTGAACATAAATATCTGGTAATTTAATTTCTAAATTTTCTAATGCAACTTGCTGTATTCTCTGTCGTCCAGAACTTCCAGTCATGCTACGGATTGCCTCGTTTCTAAAATTCTCAGAAATTGCTAAGTAATAAATATATTTTGCAAGTGTCATATTTTCTTTGGCAGAAAGCACAATATATTCAGTTGAACCAAATCCAACTTCATTATTCGATAAATCACTTATAAAAGCAGTTTTACCATTCTCCAAACATGGAGTAATTCTGGCTACTAATGTATCTCCATTAGCAAATTTAGCTCCACCGTTATATTCTTTTTTATAAATTGAATTTGGTCTTCGTGTAAAAGGAGTTATCGCTTCCATAGGTATAAAGGGAGCTATTTTCCCTTTTTGTAAAGCTCTATTTGGATTAAATACAATTGCTTCAGAAAGCTTTATTTTTTTAAAAGCCATTTAAAACCTCTGTGATTTTATTCTGTAAAATAATGCTTTCTTTAAACTGAATAAATAATTTTGATTTTAGTGCAGAAATCTTCTCCTCAAAACTCTCCCCATCATCTTCAACTTCTTCTGCTCCAACGTAACGACCTGGTGTTAAAACCCAACCATTTTTCTCAATTTCATCAATATGAACTGCTTTACAAAAGCCTGCTTTATCTTCGTATTTACCGGCATTTTTTTCACCACGCCATGCATGATATGTTTTGGCAATGACATTTTTAATTTCATCATCAGTCAGTTCTCGTTGCACACGGGAGAGCATGACACCCATTTTTCGACAATCGATAAACAAAAATTCTTTTTGCCGATCGCGAAAACCATTTTTCTTTTTATAGCGTGCTAAAAACCAAAGGGACGCAGGAATTTGTGTGGTATAAAATAATTGCCCTGGTAAGGAAACAATACAATCGACGATATCGCCTTCAATTAACTTTCTTCTAATCTCTCCTTCACTGGATTGATTGGAACTTAAACTCCCATTAGCGAGAACAATACCTGCATAGCCATGCGGTGAAAGGTGATGAACCATATGCTGTAACCAAGCATAGTTTGCGTTTCCTTCTGAGGGAACACCAAATTTCCAACGGATATCGTCTTTTAAGCGTTCTCCGCCCCAATCGCTTATATTAAAAGGCGGATTGGCTAAAATATAATCAGCTTTTAAATCTTTATGTTGATCATTGTGAAAAGAATCCGCGTTCATTTCACCTAAGTTTCCTTCCAGCCCGCGGATTGCTAAGTTCATTTTTGCCAATTTCCATGTGGTTGGATTTGATTCCTGCCCAAAAATAGAAAGCTGACCCCGCTTGCCGCCGTGTGCTTCTAAGAATTTTTCCGATTGAACAAACATACCGCCAGAACCGCAGCATGGGTCATATATTCGACCTTTAGTGGGTTCAATCATTTCGACTAAAAGTTTTACAATACAGCCTGGAGTATAAAATTGCCCCCCAAGTTTTCCTTCTGCAGATGCAAACTTACCCAGAAAGTATTCGTAAACTCGACCTAAAATATCTTTCTGTTTACTTGCTTTATCGCCAAGACCAATTTTAGAGATCAAGTCGACAAGTTCACCAAGCATTTTTTTATCGAGATCTGGGCGTGCATAGTCCTTTTGCAGAACTCCTTTTAAAGATTTATTTTCTTTTTCTATGCTTTCCATCGCTGTATCAATAATTTTTCCTATTTCTGGTTTTCGTGCATTATTTCTAATTTGTTCCCAGCGCGCGATTTTAGGTACCCAGAAAACATTTTTTTCTGCATATGCATCTCTTTCTTCTTCAAAACCTTCGTCTTCTGCTACAAGATCATTGAAACGATCCATAAAGGAATCAGAAACGTATTTTAAAAAGACCAAACCAAGCACAACATGTTTGTAAACTGCGGCATCCATATGCGTGCGTAGTTTGTCTGCGGCTAGCCAAAGTTGTTCTTCAAAACCTAGGGCCGTTGTATGCTCGTTTATTTTTTTGGTTTTAGTAGCTTTTTCAGTAGATGTTTTCTTAATTTTTACAGCTTTTTCTTTAGGTACTTTTTTAGGTATTTTTGGCATAATCATTTCCTTATGAGCAATTGAATTGTTTTTTACTCAAAAACTTCATTTGCACCTCAATTTTTCACTAAAACATTTACTTTGCTTAAATAAAATTTTCAATCTTTTATTATTTTATGAGTATAGATTTTAGCTTTATGGAGTTTTCGATAATTAATTTTTTTTAGAATTGCCTAAATGTTTTGCTAATCCGAATATGGATTGCTATATTACTGTTAAAATCATTCACACTTTTAAAAATATTATTAAGTTTTAGATGTAAAATAAAAGAGTAGATTATGGCAATCTATGATTTTTTCGTTAAATTCAAAATCAATAGCTTTTCAAAATAAATAAAGTACCATTATGAAAAGTGAATTGTAGACAAGAGAGATTTGAGTTCTTAAAAAAACAGGAGAGTCATTATGAATCGATTTTTAAAAACTTTTATAACAATATTTTTCGGATTCTTAATTGTAAATACCCTCTATGCTTTAGAAGTAGGCAAGCCTGCTCCTTTATTTTCTTTAAAGAATCAAGAAGGAAAAATGATTTCATTACAAGATAACAAAGATAAACTTTGGACGGTTGTGTATTTTTATCCAAAAGCAGGAACTCCTGGATGCACGACACAGGCTTGCGCTTTTCGCGACTCAATTAAGGTTATAAAAAACAAAGGAGCTGTCGTATATGGAGTGAGCACAGACAGCGTTGCATCTTTGAAAGAGTTTCACGAAAAACATAAACTCACCTTCGATTTATTAAGTGATGAAGATGCACAAATTGCTAAAGCCTATGGAACAAAGATGGCCGTTTTAACTATGTCTAAAAGAATAACTTTTATTATTGATGATAAATTGGTCGTGCGAAGCATAGATGAAAATGTTGACCCTGCCCTAGATGCAAAAAAAGTGGCAGAGAAAATTTCAGAAATGCGTTCTAAAAAATAATGCTTAGATATTACATACATTTGAAATATTATAAATTGATAGCAACCCCTATTTTATTAAGAATGACTCTAAATAAGTCTCAAAGCAAAAGACTCCGATATCTAGTCTTTTAGTTAAATATATATTATTTATTTCGCGAAATATTTTAGTATTCAAGCTTCTTTTATGAGCCGAAATTTAAAATATTTTTGCCAATTTAAATTATTTGAAGTTTTGAATTTGATCGTAACCCCCATTACAAAAATTTGAAATAAGTTTACTTTCATAAAAAAAGTTGAGCATACTCAGTTTCAAATTTTTGTGAAAAGTGGTTGTAAGAGGTCGATGAAAAATTAAAAAGCTTCCTGATTTCAATTATGATCTCAACCCAATTTGAGATTTAAGGGCGTTACTTGATGGGAAATCAACGAAAATGAATTGACTAACAATAAATGGGTATAGGTAAATTAATAGTATAAAAATTTTCTATCCTTTTTTGTCAAAACTATAAAGATATCTTTCTTATTACCATAATTTAAACTAAGATTAGTTTCGTCAATAGGTTTTTGGAGATACTAAATATGCGTTTCGTTAATATGGAAGAAGCTAAAACAAATTTACCTAGACTGATTGCGCAGGCTATAAATGATGGTACTGGCTTCCTTATAACTAAAGTTGGAAGACCATAAGTTAACGTGGTACCAATTAAAGAAAAAAAGCGCAAAATTTTTTCTGTTTTAATGAAGGGAAAGATAAGAATTTCTGATGATTTCGATTTGCCAACTGAAGAAATAAATAACATGTTTTATGGTCATCATAAATGAAGATTCTTCTTGATACACACATAATAATTTTGATTTTAGAAGACTCTGAAAAACCATCAAAAAAAGCGCTCAAAATTATTGAAAATACTATTGAGATCTTTTATTAACGCGGTTTCTATTTATGAAATGATAATAAAAATGAATTTGGGAAAATTAGATATAGAAATTTACGATTTCAAAAGCATTTTTAAGAAAACTAATTTTATTGAATTACAGCTAAAATTTGATCATATTCTGTCATTAAACGGATTGCCTTATATTCACAGAGATCCAATTGATCGAATATTCATTTCTCAAGCGCTGTCTGAACCGCTTAAGTTAATTACAGCTAATGCGTTAGTTAAAAAATACTCTGATTTAATAGAGTTCGTTTGATATTTAATCGTAACTCTTAATTAATACTGATATTTATAAGTTTTTCATAATATAACACTTCATAGAGCTCATGTTTGAGGGGCATGATTCAATCAATATCAGCATTTTGATACTTAGAGACTCGCTTACAATTATATTTGCTGAAAAGTGATTGTAAAGAAAATCCTTACGATCAAAATCCTGTGAATTTGATTGTAAGGATTTTCTTTACCCTCTAACTCAAGTAAACACTTCCCGTATTAGAAATGTTAGGAACTTTAACATCATTTTTTCTTATTAATTTCAATCACTAATAGATATTTCAATGAAAAATATTTAACCTATTCTTGTTGTAGTGTCTTTCTTTAAAATATTTAGATATTCGAGATAAGCATATTTTCTGTTTCTTTGTAGCCCTGTAATTTCTGTTATTATTCCAATTTCTTTCAATCTAACCAAAGCACGTTGAATTGTTGCTTGCGAAGAACCATTAATATGTCTTTCTAAGATGGGTACGCTCACTATTGGATAGCAACATAATTGATGAAAAATTTGATTCATCATCGGAGTTGGTTTGTTAGCGCTTATTTTTGCTAAATCTCGATTATGAATTTTATGAATTTCTATCGCTGTAAAATTTGCCATTTCAGCTGTCTCAGCGACCCCTCTTAAGAAAAATTTAATCCACCCTTCCCAATCACCTTTATTACGAATGTCCATGAGTTTTGAATAATATTCTGTTCTATGCGCTTTAAAGAAATAACTTAAGTATAAAAGAGGTTTTTCCATTACATCCCAGCTACACAAAACAAATGTTATTAATAGACGCCCCAATCTTCCATTACCATCGAGAAATGGATGAATGGTTTCAAATTGAGCATGTATCAACGCAGCTTTAACTAAATAAGGTAAGTCATTTTGTGAATGAATAAATTTTTCTAATTCACTCATATGTTTATTGACTTCATCAGGTGGAGGAGGAATAAAATCAGCATTATTTAGCTTTGCATTAATATTGCCAATCCAATTTTGATTAGTTCTGAATTCCCCTGGAGTTTTCTTGGAGCCCCTTACACCTTTTAAAAGAATATTATGAATTTCTTTAATGAGACGAGTAGATATTGGAAGATCTTTAAGTCTGCTTAGACCTTGATTCATTGCATATACATAATTCGAAACTTCTTCTACATCTGCATTATTTTCTTCCATAGTTTCATTTACACTTAAAATATCTTCTAAGGAACACTGCGTTCCTTCAATTTGAGAGCTTAGCAAAGCTTCTTTTCTTACATAAAGATATACGAAAATATCTGGATCAGCGATAATTGATGCAAGCCCATTTAGACGACCAAGCGCTAGATCAGCTTTTGAAAGAAGTGAAATCATTTCCAAGTCATAATTTAATGGGGGTGATGGTGGGAGAGGTTTAGGGATAAACGCTTTATACTTAGCACCATTTATAGTCGTAATTTGTGAAACATATTTTCCAGCTCTATTTTTAAAATCATTTTCTTCATTATTTTCAATATCTAAAACCTTCATAAATTAATTTACCCAATTATTACATATTGTTAAGTGTTTACTTTTAAAAGTGACTTAAGAATCTTCCTTTTGTTGCTTAGAGACTCCCTTACTATCAGATTTGGTGAAAAGTGGTTGTAAAGAAAATCCTTACAATCAAAATTGTATGATTTTGATTGTAAGGAGTCAATGAAGAATCAAAAGTCAGCTTTTGACTGAGTGTCCTTGGCAGACGTAACTCAAAACACAGTTTCTTAAAAGAGCATTTTAACTGTGAGCATTTTCTCAAAAAAATTCAGTTTCATTGCGCCTAACATTACTGTAAAAACAACCTCATCTCAAGCTTTTGCTAAGCGCATAGAACCAAAGGCGAACTCAATTAAAAATACAGACATTTATTATTATTTAATTATTACTCTCTTTTCTCAAGAATATCTTTCAAATTGCTATTCATTAAATTAAATCCAGTCGCTGTTTTTTTAGCAGCAAAAAAACTAAATAAAGGAACTAAGCATCCTGTAAAATTTTCACCTTGGGTAAAATCAGTTGATCCATCACCGTTGTCTTTTAACAGAAAATAATGTTCACCACGAAATAGCCAACGATATACAAAGGTACCCACCCAACGCAATTCTTTATTAGGAACATATTTGTTAATAACAGGTTTAAACGTAGCGGGACTTCCACCTGGAGGAGCAATTGCAACAGTCAATCTTTCACCTTCCTTTTGCTCCCCCTCTATTTTACTTATAAAAAGATTCCATTTTGGATAATTCTTAAAATCGATAAGCATATTCCAAACTTGTTCAACGGGTGCATGTATTTTAATATTTGTATCTATTTTCATTTATTCTCCTATTTTCATTCAGGATATATACAATTAACATATAATTAAAAAATTCAATTACTAATATTTATTTATAATAATAGTTAAGACTAATCAATGAAAATTTTGAAAATTCTCCCCTAAAAAGATCAAATTACAAATTTTATATATTTATTTACAAAAAATTTCACTCTTACGATTTAAAAAAGCTTTGCTCAACCATATAGCGTACTCATATAATTATTTTCAAGATACTCAAACAACATTTTAATATGATATATAAAAAGCGTAACTCGATCTGATTATTTAGATGTAAAAATTTAATGCGAAATAAGGAGAACTCTATGTCTGTTCTATTTGAGCCTATCAAAATGGGTGATTTATCATTAAACAATCGAATTATTTTAGCGCCCCTCACCCGCTGCCGTGCAAACTATCAAAGAGTACCTAATGACTTGATGAAAAAATATTATTGTCAAAGGGCGTCATTTGGCATGATTATCACAGAAGCGACTTCAGTTGATCCTCTCGGCGTTGGTTATCCCAGAACACCCGGAATATGGAATGAAGATCAAGTAAGTGCTTGGAGAAATATAACAGATGCCGTGCATGAAAAAGGCGGAACAATAGTCATGCAATTATGGCATGTGGGAAGAATTTCCGATCCCATTTATACAGGTCAAACTCCAATTGCCCCAAGCGCTATCGCTGCAAATCTAAAAGTTTCTATTATCCGCCCAGAAAAAAAATTTGACACTCCGCGCGCAGTTACTTTAGAAGAGATAAAACAATTGGTCGAGATCTACAGAAATGCTGCAAAAAATGCGAAAAGAGCTGGCTTTGACGGCGTAGAATTGCATGGTGCAAATGGATATTTATTGGATCAATTTTTGCAATCGAAATCAAATATACGCACAGATCAATATGGGGGATCAATAGAAAATAGAGCGAAATTTCCTTTAGAAGTCGTAGATGCCGTCATTGATGTCTGGGGAGCAGGTCGAGTCGGTTATCACATTGCACCGAGATGTGATTCTCATGATGTGGGTGATGAAAACCCACTTGCAACTTTTAGTTACCTTGTTTCACAGTTATCAATGCGAAATATTGCTTTTATATGTGCACGTGAATATGAAGCACAAGATAGCTTAGTTCCAAAATTAAAAAATCTTTTCTCTGGCAAGTTTATTTTAAATGAAAGATTTACTAAAGAATCTGGAGAAAATGCAATACAAAATGGTCATGCCGATGCAATCGCTTTTGGTAAATTAACTATTCCAAACCCGGATTTAGTGCAAAAATTTAAAATGGTTGAAAAATTAAATCAACCGAACCCAAAACATTTTTATAATGAGCATAAATATTTATTTGATTTAGCTGAGCCTTTGCCAAAAGAAGGATATTATGAAGCGGATAAAATGGGATATACTGAATATCTTAAAGTTTGAAAATATGCTCTCATATATTCTCACTATTTAAGATCATATTGAGTGCCAAGGTTACTTGCAACACAGTCCGCATTGTTCTGTCGCCAATCCATACGATTCAATTGTCCAGGTCCATAAGCAGATATTACAAATATACAAGCATATTTATGGTTAGGAACTCTAGTTAAAGCTCCATCGTTTCTAACCGCAGTGAAAGAATAAATAGAATTAAAAGATTTTTCTATTGTAACTTCCATACCTACTTTTCTTGTTCTATTTGGAAGTATTTCAAATTTATTATTAATATCAATTTGATTACAAGATTCATCTAAAAAATTTACATTATCTTCATATAGTCTCGATATCTGAACAAACCAACTGTAATTCAAGTCTTTATTATTTAATGTATACCAAACATGAACACTTGGACAGTTTGGTTCCTGTGTGACTTCATTTGATTCGTTGATAGGATATTTTGGCCTCTCTATTAAATAATTTCTAGAACTATTGGGAGGATTTAATCTCGAATATGAATGAGCATTTATTGTAGGTAATAATAATGCAATAAAAATCGATTTTATATATATATTTTTCATTAGAAACCTTTCTATATATTCAAATATTTATTTATAATAATTATAAAAAATGAGGTATATAATTTTAAATAATAAAAAAATTAATATTATAAAATTTAAAATAAAAATTTAATCGCACATTTTTTACAAAACTTTGATCGCTTGTAAAGAACAAGATTTAAATAATTTATAAAATAAGACTTGTCAATATGATAAATAAATAAAATTTTAGCAATATTAATCTATATTTTATTTTTTTCCTTGCTATTTTATAATCTGATTTTTTTTTGAATTTTTTATTGATGGATAACAAAATATTTATATAAATAGCCCAAAGTCATTCTAAAAATCTCTCAGTGGGGCTACTTTTCGAATTTCTAATAGATTCGTTTGAGAATATTCTAATATCATTTGTAATATAAATTTTAATTTTATTTAACCATTGCCTCCATTACCACCGTCTCCCCCATTCCCAAATAAACTCCATCCACCGTTACTACCATTTCCACCATCACAGTCACTTTTAGAATTGCCACCATCACCACCAACTTTACCATCGGTGAAAATTTGAGATTCACCGTTTTTTCCATCTTGACCATTGAGAGAGTTATCGTTTCCATTTTCTCCCTTTTGAGCTTTTTTGTCTTCAAATTGTTTTTCACAAAAATTATTTTCATTTGCTAGAGAGGCTTCTGTTGAATAATTAAACAGCGCAAACAAAAAAAATAATTGGTAGAATTTCTTAAGACTTAATTTTCTGAGTTTCATTTGAGTTCTCACTTTGCATATAAAATTTATTTATCTATAACAGTAAAAATTACAGAAAGATTAAAATTAGTCCACAATATCTATTTTATCTAATGAGAGTTCTTTTAATTATTTCACAATTTCACAAGGTCATAAGTATTATTATATATAATTGTATCACTGAACTTCTATCGAAGACTTATCTTCAATAGGATCATACCTGTTCTTACCTTTTGTGCCTGGAAGGGAGCTCATGATAATAAAAATGAAAAAACCAATATAAGGAATTAAATAAACAAAGTACCACCAACCACTTTTATTCATATCATGCAATCTTCGCACTGATACAGAAATATATGGAGGAAGTAAGCCAAAAGCTCCTACAACTGAAAAAATAAGAATAAGTAAAATATCTCGTTCATTTTTACCTATTATCAGAACTAACAAAATTGGAATAAGAGTAATTGCATAATAAAATAAGATAAAATACCAAAATTCAGAGACACTTGCCCTGCCTTTAAAACTAGCATATTTGCCTAGACAAATTTTAATCGATTTAATAAAATTCATATTATCTCCTAATGAAAAATATTAATTTGATTTTTATAAATAAATATTTTATTTATGTCTACTTTTTGAATATTTTTTTAAAAGAGCGATCTTTTATGGATAGATTTTCAATTTTCCAATCTATTAAAAATACCAATCTAAATTAAGGTCACTTTGCCAATCATATCTCTATCCATGACACATATATATGGTTGAAATTATATATAATAATATTCTCATATTACGAATATGAAAAATATAAATCTTTAATTTCAAACAATAATCTTGGGATAAATTTACCCATAACCATTCTTATATAATCAGCTTTGAAATATACTTGTTTATGTTTTAAAATGCTTACAATGTCAATATGAGTATTTTTCATTTTTTTATAATCATCACTTTACATTTAGATTTTTTTTTTGCTACATTCAAAATGCAATAGTTAAGAAAAGACCATCTGACAAAAATAATGACAGGACTATAATATGCAGAATAATATACTATGGACTCGGGATGATTATTTAATTTCAACTGACAAAAAAAAATTGGATATTGCATTTATTCATTCTTTCCTCAAAACAACAATCTGGGCAGAAGGAATTTCGTTCGAGACTGTCAGAGAATCAATAGAGAACAGTCTCTGTTTCGGTTTATATAAGAAAAATCAGTCTGTGGGTTTTTCTCGCTTTGTAACAGATTATACAACCTTTGCTTATTTATGTGATGTATTTATTTCTCCCGATTTCCAAGGGCAAGGACTTGGAAAGTGGTTAATGGAATGCTGCTTAGAGCATTCTACCTTAAAAAAGTTGAGACGAATTATGCTTGTAACATCTGATGCCTCTTGGCTTTATGAAAAGACAGGATATTTACCAGTTAATAAAGAAAACTTTGTCTGGCATATTGTAAGGCCTCATATTTATAAATCGTAAATGCTTAATTAAAATATGTTAAATGGAAAAAAAATATTAATATTACCAAAAATTATTTCAGAATTCATTTTGACTTAACTTGGCAGGGATCTCAAATGCAGTCATTATGAATAATAAATAAGTTGAAGAACAAATTTTAATCTACACCAACAAATAATCACATTAGTATAAATAATATTATCCTGTATTTTTGATAAAATATAGATTATTTATAAACAAATTTAATTCCAGCAAAAAAACAATTATATAATAAGCGCTTAATAAAGAATAAAATTCCTCATCCATTATTTATAAAATCTGCATTATTCATAGGGAAGTCTATTTAAATAACAATCGAAATTTAAAAAAATATGATATACAAATGTTCTTCGCACGATAAGATTATTATTCGCTGCTGAAATTCAAAGTCAAAAAAGGAAATTTATATGTCAATTTTATTTGAACCTATTAAAATAGGTGAATTATCTCTAAAAAATCGAATTGTTTTAGCGCCACTTACACGCTGTCGAGCGAATTATCAAAGAGTGCCAAATGATTTGATTGAAAAATATTATTGTCAAAGAGCATCATTTGGCTTGCTAATTACAGAAGCAACCTCAATCGATATGTCTGGCGTTGGCTTTCCAAGAACCCCCGGTATTTGGAACGAAGATCAAGTGAAGGCTTGGAGAAAAATAACAGATGCTGTCCATGAAAAAGGTGGAACAATTGTCATGCAATTATGGCACGTAGGAAGGGTTTCCGATCCTATTTTTAATGGGCAGCCTCCTATTGCGCCAAGTGCAATAGCACCAAAGCAAAAAGTTTCTCTAGTCCGCCCAGAAAAATTCTATGAGACACCACACGCATTGAGTGTTGCAGAAATAAAACAAGTGATCAAAAGCTTCAGAACAGCGGCAGAAAACGCTAAAAGAGCTGGTTTTGATGGAGTAGAGTTGCATGGAGCAAATGGATATCTATTAGATCAATTCTTGCAATCAAACTCTAATATACGAAAAGATCAATACGGTGGTTCAATAGCAAATAGAGCGCGATTTCCATTAGAAGCAGTCGATGCCGTGATTGATGTCTGGGGTGCAGGTCGTGTTGGATATCATATTTCACCGAGGGGCGATTTGCTCGATGTGAGCGATGAACATCCTCTGGAAACATTTAGTTACCTTGTTTCTGAATTATCAAAGCGCAGTCTTGCTTTTATATGTGCGCGTGAATATGCGGCTAAAGATAGTATTTCTCCTATATTAAAAAGACTTTTCTCAGGTACATATATTTTAAATGAAGGTTTTTCAAAAGAAACAGGAGAAATTGCAATTCAAAATGGAGATGCAGATGCGATTGCCTTTGGCACGTCATCAATTGCGAATCCTGATTTAGTGCATAAATTTAAAATGAATGAAAAACTAAATCCATTCGATCCAAAATATTTTTACAATGAACATAAATATTTATTTGATTTGGCAGAGCCTTTACCTAAAGAGGGTTATTATGAAGTAGATAAAATTGGTTATACTGATTAAACAAAGCGGTTTAATTGGAATTCATAATTTATTCTCCACCGAGAAATATATTTATGGATTTTTATTCTAAAATTGCAGGATATTTTATTAATAGTTAAGCACCATTTTGAAATAACTTTTTGTATTTTTTGTTTTTTTATAATTTATTATCATATTTGACAAATAATTTATTCTGCTGGTAATAGTAATTGCTGTTCTTTGTTTGCTAAATATTTATTTTCTAAATAAAAATTAAATAATATTACAGAAAGATTATTAAATGAAATACTTTAAAAAAAAATTTCCTGTTTATACAAGTTTACTTGCAGTTACAACTTGGAATATCAATGCATTTTCTGATGAACTGAAAACTACAAATGTTTTGCCGCTAGCAGAAATATCTATAGAAAATTTATCAGGAAATTTTGGCGAGATTTTAATTGAAAATGGTTTTACGAGAACTTTTCATTTAAGAAATAAAAACTCAGTGCCTATAAATATATCATCATTAAAAATAATAAATGATATTTATAATAGTTTTAGCATAGCTGAGAACACAAACGAATCAAATTGTAAAAACTTAATTAATCCTGAATCTTATTGTGGTATACCCATATTCTTTAAACCAAAATCAACTCATAATGAATCAGCTTTACTCATTGTGAATTACAGCATAGATTCAAGAGATGAAACATATATTTTTAATTTAACCGGCTGGGGTAAGGAATCATCTGAAAGTAGAATTTCACTATCGAAATTAGGTAAAGATTTTCTCGAAATGACACTCGATACAGATGCTCGATTGGATGAAAACTTTCCAGAAGATATTATTCCAAGCTCATTTGCAAAAAATCATTCAGGCAACTTCAATTATCCAAATCACTCTTTTGAAAAGCCCGAAGTTCTTGACTGGAAAACAAATGAAGAACATGATTATTCACGAACAAGCGGATATACGTTTAGAGTCGATGAACGCGCACCACATGTCCCTTATAAAAATAAACTATGTAGAAAGTTTAATAAAAGAAGAGATAAAATGGATTGTGGTGTTCGAGATCTTGGGGGATTTTGGCCATATGGAACGATGAAAGTTAAGCCTAATGTTGAAAAAATAGAACTTTTAATGAATAGATATAGAAGCCTTACAGGGAGTGACTATGATCTTGAAAAAGTTTCCCTTGAACTCAATTCTTATAGCAATATTTTGCCATTTATCCCCCAATTAGATGATCTTAGCAAAGATGAAATTGAAAAAATGGATGTAAATGATATAAAATATCATCTTTACAAATATTTAAAAAATCAATTAAATCTAAAACATCATGTGCGAGGTGATTATTCGTACACAGGGTTTATTTCAACAACAGTATCGCCCAGATTTTTGCTAAATTATCATGAATCTGTCACTAGAAACTGGTTTTATGTAATGTATGTTGAAGGAGGTGTTAGATATTATGGCTTTAATGAGTCTGAATTCGCTGTACCAGGAGGGATAGATTGGTCAGATGTCATGGGCTATTATGATAGAAAAAAAGGTAAAGCTTTTATAAGACAAGGATTTGAATCGCTTGACAAAGAAGCTTATGATAAAATTAAAAATGTATTTTCTATTTTAAATAATGAATTTAATAAAGATGATTATGTTCACTCACCTTTTTCATTATATGTTAAACCCTATTAAAATGATGCATTAAGATAGGCACACTTTTTTGAATAATAATTTAGTGACAGATTTAAAATAAGAAGAAATTTTACTGCAGATAATCCAACATATTTTCTTTTTTCAATACGCTCTGCACAGCAGGTCTCTCATAAACCCGCTTCATATAATTTGTTATATTTTTAAAATTAAGAGTACTGATTTGAACCCACTTAGTCCAACCAATAATAGTAAATAAATATGCATCAGCAATGGTAAATTGATTTCCCATTATATAATCTTTTCCAGCAAGATTCTTTTCAATATGTTCCAAAAGTGAATTTATTTTTTTTGCAGCAAAATCTTTTATTTCCTTTTGAGCAGTTTCCGATTGTGAAATATCTTTTGCTTGAAAAAAAGGAGTGAAAGCCTTCTGCAGGTCAGAAGCCACAAAAGCCACCCAACTCATGGTTTCAGAGCGCTCCCAAGTTCCGTGAGCTGCTAGCAATTGCGCAGTAGGATTTTGATCGGCAAGATATTCAAGAATAGCTGTATTCTGTGTCAAAGTTTTTCCTTGGCTTGAAATTAATACAGGCACTGCTCCTAATGGATTTAGTTTATTTAATTCAGCCACATTCTGATCTCTTTTCCAACTAACCTCAATGGGTGTGTACTCGAGAGAAAGCTCTTCTAAAGCTATATGGCAGGAGGTTGAACACGTTGAGGTAGAAAAATAAAACTTCATCATTTTACAATCCTTTCTGAGAAAATAGAACTATTATGGATAGAAATCATTAATTAAGCTCATTTTTACTATACTACACCATAAAAATCAAATGTTACCTTGCCACACTCCAATTCCTTCCTTATATTTCGTTCACAGAAAAGTTCTGTTCGATACCCGAGCTAAATTATAACTTAATTTTTACCAGGAGAACATGTGAAATTTAAAATTTTAATTACTTTTTTAATATTATTTTTTACAAAAAATACTTTAAGCAAAGAGGCAGAGAAAATTGTAGAAAAAAATATTACATTAGTCGTTGATAATAAAAAGATGAATATAGATCGTGCTAGAAAATATTATAAAGTGCCAGCAGTTAGCATAGCTCTTATCAATAAAAATAAAATTGAATGGACATATGCAAGTGGAAATAAATCTGCAAGTAAAAATGAAAAAATTGATGAAAATACAATATTTAATTTTGCATCAATGGCAAAATCCATATCTGCTTTAGTTGCTCTTAAATTGGTTGATAAAGGAGTTTTAAAATTAGATACAGATGTTAATAATGAATTATTGAGCTGGAAAATAAGCATTCCAGAAAAATTTAAAGGAAATTTTGTAACTTTAAGATCGCTCTTAAATATGACTTCGGGATTGGGTGTAAGCGGTTTTTACGGTTATGCACCTGAAGAAAAAACTCCCACTTTACTAGAAACTTTAAACGGAAAATTTCCCGCCAACAACAATGCTGTGCTTTTAGAAAAAAAACCAGGAAGTGAATTCAGCTACTCGGGGGGCGGGTATGAAGTTCTAGAGCTATTAATCGAAAGTGTTACAAAAAAATCATTTAGAGAAGTTGCAAAAAATGAAGTACTTCAACCTTTAAATTTAAAAAATACCTCATTTTCTTTTTCGCTCGAGAAGAATTTTAATATAGCTGAATCAACTGATAAAGAAGGAAATTCATTTTCATATCCTTGGAGGAAATCTCCAGAATTGGCTGCAGCAGGTTTATGGACTACCCCCACGGATTTTGCAAAAGTATTAATCGAATTGATGCGCTCATACAATAATGAAAAAAGTTTATTTTCTAAAAGCTTAACTAAAGAGGCATTTAAAAAAAATAAACATACTCCTTATGGTTTCGGCTTTGTGCTTATGGGCAAAGATAAAAATTTTCATATTATGAAATTGGGTCAAAATGCAGGTTATCAAGGATGGTTTATAGCTTATCCAGAAACAGGACAAGGTGCTGTTGTCATAACGAATTCAGACAATGGCCGAGAACTCGCTCAAGATATTATATATTCTTTGGCAAAAAAATATGCATGGCCGACTGATGGAAAATTATTGGATGTCTGGATGCTGACTCAAAATTTATCAAAAGTATCTGACAATTAGTATTTATTCTACACATAATTTTTATCGATTTATCCTGATATCCCATCAATAATACCTTTGTCTGTGTATTGCCACCAAAACCAATCATTATTTTGCCCTGTTGTTGGAGTAGTTGGTTTGGCCACATTCTAGTTTGCAACCAAAGAGGTGAAAGTCTGAAGTTGTACTTTTCCCAGCGCACATTTTTTTTCCAATATGTTGGACTCGTATAAATAATTGGATATATATTCAACAAAATTTCTGCTTTTAATATCACGATAAGTTCATATAAATGATCTGCAATTCTATCAGGAATTGCGTCTTGATTGTGTTTATGTTCAACATCAATGGCAATTAAATGTTGCTTTTGCCATAGCGTACTGAATATCTGCAGCTTTTACTTTTTCCCCGTTTATTTGTCCTTGAAAATGTGAGACATCGATCGCATTCTGTAATTTATCAATAGATTTTATTGAAATATGAATCCTCCAATAGTTTAATTTTAGAATTTTTTTTAAATTGATAAATAAAATAGTAGTTAAATTATTATATAAAGTTAATAATAACTTAAATGCATCGAACAATTCATTATAAATTTATAATAAAAACAATTCAATATTAATGATATTTAGGAATGTAATTTAACAATTATAGAATAATTATATAATTCACTTTCCATTGTAATTCATATTAATAAGACCTTTTCCACTGCGATCAACGCCCATGAGAAAATGTTTCTTGTTCGTTTTTGCAGAAAGCCAAAATGGAAAGGATTTAAATGTAAATACCATATCATAATCAAATGCAATACTACCTGCATCCATTGGAACATAACCAGGATTACTTTGGAACCACTTCATCCAAGCCATCGAACCTGATGCTGGTGAAACAAGAAAATTTTTATCCCTCTTTGCCGGCATTTCTGTTGCTGGTAGGAGAAAAGATCTCATTTCATATTTTGCTTTTGAATCCCATTGTGCAGTGCTGTGACAACTCATACAACCTGAGTTTTGTGCATTTTTAACATAAACATTTTTGCCATTTTTATCTTGATAAACAATATCATTTACAGCTCCATCATTCGGTCCAGAGAGTCTCCCCCCCCAGCCTAAAGTCATTTTTGCATATTTGGGCGCTTTGGGATTGATCCAATTTTCAAGTAGTTTTGCTTTGGGGTTGTTTAAAGAATTAATGTCGGGATCATTTCCCCATTGTGCTCCAAGTGGTACCATTTTATCCCACACATCTTTTCCAGAAGCATTTACATCATAAACGAGTGTAGTAAAAACCCAACCCGTTTTAGGGGATGATTTAGAATCTTTTACTATGATATCAAATTGCATAAAATACAGCTGCGTTACTTTAGGAGGAAGAACAGCATTGTCATTCTTATTTTTAGTTGCATCCACTGAAATAAAAAGAGGCCAAGCTTGAGAGCCTTTCATAGCTGTCCAATTTTCAGGTCCAGCTGTTGTAAACGCTGCTTTTACAATGAGAGAACCTTCAAGAAATTGAGAAGAGACTTTATCGATATTTGGATTTTGTGCATCTTTTCCCCAGACTTTATGTAAAGTTTGAGCAGCAACTTCATCATAATAAGTTAAAACATAAGTAGTAAAATTTTTTTTAAGACCTGTTCCTTTAAATAAATTTTTATCTAATAAACTATTTCCCACATACATTCCGTGAATAGCCTCACGCAATGATGGATTTGGATCTTTATCACCTGGTTTTAAATTATCCTTACTGGCCCTGCCTAACCAAGGTTCATTATACCAACCTCTTTCTTCAGCATTCCATTCAGCATAGTTCTGAATTAAAACACGCATATCTTTACTAACTGCTTCTTTTAAAGCTTCTGTATATATTCCGGCATTATTTATTGTTATATGTTCATTTTTTATACTTGAACGCCAAGGCATATTTTCAGCTGGTTTATAACTATTGGGATAATTATGGCTTAACTTAAATTTAGGACCATCATATTCTTGTTTACTAGGTTCATAACCATTATTACTTTCGAACGGCTTTACTTTATCATCTGCATGTGAGATCGAGCTGTAAAAAATAGTAAACAAAACAGGAAATAATATTCGACAAAATAGTCTAAACATGCCTCCCCCCAATAAATAAAACTTTTTAGTTACTTTATTTTACTGGTTAATCTAAGAAAAGACAAAATATTTAAACTATTCAAAATATTTAAAATTGACACTTTCTATTTAATATATCCTGAAGCTTTCATCACTTCGACAGCAAAACTCTGCTCTTCCTTTAAGGCTTTATCAATTGTGATTTTATTAGAAATTATATCTATCAAAAGCTCACTCCATTTCGTTGCTAAGGCTGGAAATTCCGGAATATAAATTAATTGAATTCCTCCATAGGGGACAGGTTTTAAAGTTTGTTCATATTGATTTGCGGATTCAATCGTTTGTAAAGTAATAGGCGCAAATGGTGCCACCTTTAAGTATTCTTTGTTCTTATAGGTTGAAGTTCTTGTTCCAGGAGAAACAGAAAGCCAGCCATTTGTCTTAACCACAAGTTCATTATATTCTGGCGATGTAGCCCAAGTGATAAATTTAACAGCTTCTGCTTGATATTTTGAAGAAACGGGCATAGCCAAAGACCATATCCAAAGCCAATACGAACCCTTTGGTGTCACATCATAAGGGGCATTTACATAACCAACATCTTTATACACTTTCGAAGTTTTCGGATTGGCAACTCGTTCTGCCTGCGAAGTGGCTTCTATCCAAATAGCACATTTTCCATTTTCGAAGAGATCAAATGCTTCATTAAAACTGTATTTCCACGGATCAGGAGGGCCATATTTTGTAATTAAATCTTTATACAACTGAACTGCTCTCTGCCATTCGGGTGTGTCAATTGTTGGATTCCACTTTTCATCAAACCAACGCCCACCAGCAGAATTTAACATTGTATTAAAAGGAGCAACATTTGCGCCCCATCCTAATGCTCCTCTAAAACAAACTCCATAAACTCCATTTTTTGCATCATGTAAATGGGGTAAAAACTTTAGAATATCATTATAGGTTGGGTTATTTGGCATCGTAAGTCCTGCTTTTTGGAATAAATCTTTTCGATAAAATGTAATTGAACTCTCTCCATAAAATGGAAGGGCATATAATTTATTTTTATAAGTTAGAGCACTGCGAATAGTTTTCAACATGTCATCGATTTTATAACTTGCAGGCAAATTTGTTATTGGCACTAACCAACCTGCTTTAGGCCAGAGTGAACTCTCAAAAATACCAATCGTAAAGGCATCAAATTGTCCATCGCCAATTAAAAAGTCACTTAAAATTCTCTGCCGAAAGGTCACTTCATCCATTATTCGCCATTCAAGTTCGACGTGTGGATTTTGTTTTTCATACTCCTTTGATAATTCTTTCATCAACAGCATTTGATAATTTGACACAGCTCCAATTGTTATTTTTATTTTACCATCTTTACTTTTTTTGTTCGTGAAAAAACCAAAATCCTGCATTATTTTTTCTAAAGTTCCATCATTTGCTATAAGCTTTAGTCCTCTATTAAAATCTATCTGTAATTTCTTATAGCCTGGATTTTTTTTAGAAAAAGCAATATGAAATGGATTTTTTGCAATTTCAGGCTTTAAAACGTCAATTTTACCGATATAGTTTGGTCTTTCTTTTGCAATAAGATCAGCTACAGTAAATTTATCTAAAACAGCAAAATCAATTCTATCATGCATAAGCTTATCGATTAATTGAATTTCATTCACTGACTCTTGTTTATTTATAAAATTTGCCGAATCAAATTCAGGTGAAATAGAAGTTCCTCTTATCACACCAAAACTATATTTATTCAATTTTTTAAGCGTTTCTTTTAAAGAATTCGGATTTATATTAACATCTATTTTAAAAGATTTTTTCTTTAAAATTACCAATTTATTTCCTGGAAATGGATCTGAAAATGAAAAATTTTTTTCTGATGTTTTATCACAATTAGACGGAATTAAGCCATCGACCTTACCATTCTCAGCTAAAAACTTTGCCCTAACAAATGGATAAATTTCAAATTTAACTTTATATCCCATACGTCTATAAGCTTCACTTACTATGCTCGCAGCATAACCATTGTTTTCCAATTTGCTACCGATGTAGGGTTCTTGTTCTGAAGTTGAAAACGTAACTGCCTTATTCACAGAAAAGGCAAAATCTTCGTTTATTAGCAAGGATGATACTATTAAAATAAGAATAATATTTATTTCATAAATTCTTTTTATAATTATTTTATGAATCATTGTAAACCTTTTTTAAAGGATAAATATTTTAAATATAAGTACATTTATATATTAAATTAATATATTTTTCTCTTCAACCTGCTTTCCAATTCATCTGTCAACCATCTGGATTGGATTTTTATTAAATTATATTGCTAAAAATTTTTTTTATTTTTTGGAAAAATGAATCTAAATTCATAATATTAAAAGATACTACACTCATACTTTATAAAATCTAAAATATATTTAATATTCGTCAAAAAAATACAGCTAGTAATATTCGAAAAAAGAAAGTATTCTTTAACAATAGATCACACTTATAGGAGTAAAAATGCACAAATATATTTGGAAAACGATAATTCTATTCTTTCTCTTATCCGAATGCGTTTTTGCTGGAGAAAAAGACATCGTTGTTATAGAAAGTTACAGTAAGAATTACAAATGGGATTTAGACTACACCAATGAAATAATTAAAAGACTGGGTTCGCATTATAAAATTCATTTATTTGAAATGAATACAAAGGTTTTACCAAAGTCTCAGCATGAAGGAGAGGCACTCAAAGGCTGGGATTTTATTTTAAAAATAAATCCCACTCTTGTTATTCTAGGAGATGATGCTGCTTTAAAATACTTGGGGCCTAAAGTTGAAGAAAAGAAAATTCGCACAGTATATCTAGGTATAAATAACAACCCAAGAGTTTATTTTAAATCCACACCAAAATATGTGACAGGAATACTTGAACGACCATTGATAAGGCGCTCAGCTTTATTTATAAAAGATATTATTCCAAAAGCAAAAAATGTACTTATATTATTTGACAAAGATCGAACTTCTGAAATTGTTTTTGAGGATTTCTTTTTAAGTAAACCAAGTGTGGTATTCTCGGACGTTAAATTTGATATTTTTTTAGTTGATAAATTCGCCAAATGGAAAAATATAATTTTACAAAGTCCAAAAAAATATGACGCTATTGTCGTTGGCTTGTACCACACTTTAGTTGATGAAAATTCAAAAAATGTAGATTCTAATGATGTCATAAAATGGACTTCAGAAAATGCAAAAATTCCATTATTTGCTTTTTGGGATTTCGCAGTTGGAAAAAATAAAGCAATGGGAGGACTTGTCCTGCCTGGTGCAGGTCAAGGTAAAGCAGCGGCAGGAATTTCAGAGAAAATTTTAAAAGATAAAAACATTTTACCAGGTAGTATTTTACCTATTTACTTACAAGAAGGTATTTTTATATTCAGCAAATACGAATTAAAAAAAGCAAATATAAAACTTCCTGAATCTATACAGAATAATTCGACTTTTATTGACTAGATTTGTATTTTTTAGTTTAAATCAGTCCCATAAACTTGATAAATATTCTATTCTAATATTACTATAAAAAAATAATTTTGCATATTGCAAAATTTAATCATATTCTTTTGGAGAGAATATTTTGAATTGGATTGTTTATATTATTGAATCATCTTCTGGCTATCTATATACAGGCATAACAACAAATATAGAACGTAGGCTTGGAGAGCATGCCAGCGGTAAAAAAGGAGCTAAGTTTTTTCGCTTCTCTGCTCCTAAAGAAATACTTCATATCGAAAACTATCAAACGCGTTCAGAAGCATCTAAACGCGAGTGGGTAATTAAAAAAATGTCGCGTGAGAAGAAGCTCGAATTAATTGCTTTAGAAAAAAAATGTTCAAAAGTTTCGTCCAAAAATATTGACTAATTAATAAAAATTATATAAAAATTTAAAACTATTTTTATATTAATATGAGGATAAACATTATGACAACTCTATTACAATTTAAAGAACTTCTAATTTCCTCTCCTCAAACTTCTTCAATTGATATGATTAAGTACGAACAGGAAATTAAAAATTCGATCCAATATCTTAATTCAGATACAGCGAAAGACAGTTTAAGTATTGATGCTTATTGGCCCAAATGGAACAGTCCATGGTGGCATATGCTTTTATTGCATGAAATGGGTGAAACCCAAAAAATACCAAAAGATATTATTGAAAAACTTGTCAAAGCACTTGATAAATTGCCATTAAAGATTTTTGTGCTTCATCCACATGAAAATCCTGAAGGACTGTATTTACCATTTGCAGCATCATGCCACTGTGCTCTTGGCTGTATATATCAAGTTCTTTCCGCAAGCGAAGTTGATGTTGATAAAGTATTGCCATGGATTCGACCTTGGTTTCTCAAATATCAAATGTCAGATGGAGGATTAAATTGTGATGAAACTGCTTATTTACAAAAAGATGAATGCCCAAGTTCTATGGTAGGAACTATTTCTCCATTCGAATCAATCTTATTATATACTAAGTGCGCATGGACAGACGAAGAAGTTATTTTTCTTGATAAATGTGCGCAGTTTTTAATTAATCGTAAACTTATGCATGGTTCACATACAAAACACAATTTTGAAGAAAAATTAAATGAAGATATCTGGCTTAAACTTTGCTTTCCACGTTTTTATTTATACGACGTTTTACGTGGGCTCAGTGTTTTGGTCAAATGGGCGCTATTAAGGACACAACCTTTGCCAATAAACTCCATTTTTCCAGTTGTGAAATATCTTACAGAAACTTTTCCAGATGGAATTATAAAAAACCTCCGTCTTTCTTATGAAGGAGAAGGAAGCTTATCACCGACAGAAACTGATAAAAAATTGCGTCACCAAGCTGCAATTACATTTCCACTCCTAGAAAAAGTCAGCACTATTGGCGAAATTTCCCCCAATCTCACGAGATATTGGAATGAAACAAAAATAAATTTAGTATCTTTAATAGAGAGAAATCTTATTAATTGAGGATTTTAAAAATTGATCAAAATGACTCTCCACTCTCGTTACCATGCGTGAACGTGAAGATCACAATACGTTTGCAGATAAGAAAAACAGACAGTCAAAAAAATGTTTCTCTAACTTAAAAAAATATTCATTACCTTAAATTCTTAATTAATTCATGCCTTACAATAAGGACATTGCAATGGATGCAACTGCTGTAGAAACAGTTTATAAGTTAAATAAGTGAGAGGTTTTTATGTTTTTTAAAGTTTTAGCTGTATTAGTTATAATTGCGGCTGGGTTTTTCGGATATGTTGCACTCCAACCTTCTGATTTCCGCATTGTCCGAGAAATTAAAGTAAACACTCCTGCACAACTGCCTTTTGCATATACGAATGATCTACGCAAATTTTCGGAATGGGATCCATGGGCTAAAATCGATCCGAATGCCAAAATGTCTTATGAAGGAAATCAAACAGGAGTGGGTTCGATAATGAACTGGGATGGCAATCATAAGGTTGGACAAGGAAAGGCAACAATTACTGAATCTCAACCCTATTCCACTGTTCGTATGAAACTCGAAATGTTTAAACCTTATCCATTCGTCAACGATGTACTCTTTTCTTTTAAAGAAGAAGGGACGCAAACGAATGTAACTTGGGAGATGACTGGAAAAGCAAATTTTATGTATAAACTCGCATGCGTCTTTATGAATAGAGATAAAATTATTGGAGGGGAATTTGAAAAAGGTTTAGCTCAACTTAAGGAATTGGTCGAAACTAAAAATCCTGCAAAAAAATAATTTTATCATTAATATAGTTTATCATCATTGTCCTTCTTTAAATCACTCACAGAGGATTTAATGCTTTGTAAAACGGCATCTTCAAAGGATACAATGAGTAAATTATTTTTAAACTTTCTTTCTGCAATCCATTTCCATGAATGATTATTTGGATTTAAAAGCCCCATTTGAGTTGTTATGTTTCCATTTAAATCATAAAAATCTTTGTCTGCCGATATCATAGCAAAAGCAATTGGATAATTTCCATACTTACTTGATACATCGGCAAGAAAGGATTCTGCAACTGTGCCTTTAATTTTCGATGGTTTATTTTCTTTTATAGATTGATAAATAATATCTAGAGCTGCCCGTGCATTTGCATTTTCTTTTAAAGATAAATATGAGGCGGGTATTACATTTTCCTTCCCAATATTTTTTTCCCAAATTGTTATAAACTGCGCATCGAGCAAAGTGTTATTAAATGTACTATTTGTTTGGCTGGTTATTGGAAAAACGATGACTTTAATTTTATTGAGTGACGCATTTCTATCAATACTCAGAGAAGTCTGCTCTCCTAATTCTGAGATTGTCATACAAGATGCTAATAATAAAGATGAAGATGTTAAAATTATTAATTTGCTTATTGCAGTCATTTTCTTTTTCATATCACTCCCTTTTTCGATTCACAAGAATCCAGTTACTTTATAGTGATAGATTATTATACTTTTTATTGTCAATGAATGCTTGAAAATTCTTTGAAAATGAGAGATAGTCATAAAAATATGACATGATATCTTAAAATATTTTTATGCCTCAATGCTATTAATGATTCACCTTTATACAAATTTTTGTTAGATAATCTCGATCCTAGATTTGCATATTCGTTTTGCAAATTTTATCAATAAAGGAAATCAAAATGGATGTAAAAGACAGCAGTGGGAATATTTTAAGCGATGGAGATTCAGTAAAACCCAACAAAGACTTAAAAGTTAAAGGGTCCTCAATGGTTATCAAACGAGGAACAGTGATTAAAAAAATAAAAATAATTGAAGACAATGAAAAAGAAATAGAGTGCCGTGTAGATGGGGTAGGTCTAAAACTCGAAGTTCGCTGGCTGCAAAAAGTTTAAGCAGTTCTTTATATAAACATTATTAAAATAAATAGACTCAACTCAAATCCCTTGATATCTTATAAGACAACTTAAGAATTATTTTTTATTTAAATTTATTTTTTTATATAAAGATAATAATAGATTCAAAGAGGATTTGATGAAAAAAATTTTAATTTCAAGTTTTGTTTCTTTATCCTTGATAACACATGCCAATGCCCATCTGATAATGTCATATGTCGAAGTGAATTCGAATCAATTGTCCAATGTTGGCTGTTTTGTCCGCTCAGACAATGCCCAGCCTTTTATTCATATGACTTCTATTTTCGCAGCAAATATCAACGGTGATAATCCAAATAATCCCGTAATATATTTCAATCCGCAAGTCAAAAATTTATTAACCAATGAATATAAACAGGTTGAGAACCTACAGAAAATGGGAATAAAAGTTTTAATTACTTTGCTCGGAAACCATCAAAACGCTGGTTGGGCCTGTATGACAAATATGCAAAGTAAGATTAAATTTGCTAAAGACATAGTCCAAATGGTAAATAAATATAAACTTGATGGTGTCGATATTGATGATGAGTATTCCAATTGTTCACCAAATGAAAACTCACTCGCCGACCTTGCTCAGTTGATTAAAGCAGATCCTGCATTCAAAAATAAAATTCTGTCAAAAGCTTTATTTTCAGACTCATTCGAATTTTCAAATCATAAATTGGCAAAATATTTGGACTATGGATGGGAAATGACTTATTCATCGAATAATTTTGCAGGGAGGCTCAACCCTTACTTAAGTTATGGAATGAAAAAAGAAAAATTGCTTTTAGGAAGTTGGACTCAAATAAGCAATTTTCCACCCTCTGAAATCACTCAATATGTAGTAAAGAATAACTTTGCAGGTATCATGATTTATGATATTACGGCCAATTCTCAGAACTTTTTAAATTCTCTTGTTCAAACAAATGCGAATAATTCATTAGCAATAAATGTTTTGCCGAATTGCTTAAAGTAATTCAGTTATACAAACAATAAATCTGTAAATTTATTGTTCAATTTCAATTCATTATATAACAGATCAAGACTTTCAGAACTCACTTTTATTGGCTTCTCAGCATATTCTAAATCATAAAAGTATTCATAGTTAGAGTGTAAAACAACATCTTTTAGATTTTCATATGAAGAACTAAAACCCTCCATTGCTTGTGGCCAAAACTCTAGAACTAATGGCGGTTTTGCCCGCAGAATTTTTTCAGCGCCTTTTAAAATGAAACCTTCAAAACCTTGAGTATCTATCCAAATTAAAGTATTCAATGGCTCATTAAGAGTGATAATATCATCTATTTTCTCAATTTTAATCGAAATATGACTCTCACATTTTTCAATTTGATATTCGTCATTTTTAAAATAATTTATTCGATGATCACCATAATTATTTTCTGATAGAGTGATTAATGCCTCGTCTTTACCGAAAGCCCCTAATGCACAATTATACGTTTTAATTCTTTTACCTAAGCCATTCAGATTTACATTTGCTAATAAAAGAGAATAGTTGAACGGTTCAGGTTCGAAAGCTATTGCATATTGAAATATATTTCGCTTTATTGCTGGTATGCAAATTGAGCCAATATTTGCACCTATATCTATGATAATCTCTGCTTTAAAATTTTTATTTTTAAGTATACTCAATGCAATATGAAACTTCTCTAGCTCAAACTCACCTTTAATAAATATTTCTTTGCCAATAACCTTGTCATTTGAAGATATCAAATAACTCTCATTACCAATATTTGAATACAAAATTTTTCCATTTTTTGTGTTATCAAAAATAATGGATCTTATAAATTTTTGAGAATAAAAAGGTACTTTCATTGCTAATTTTACAACATAAGTAACCAATAATTTTAAGGGCATTTTTATAAATTTTATTATAGTATAATTTACAGACACCAGCACTCCTATCTTACAAACTTTTAAACTACTTCTATGTTATAGAAGTATTTAACAATAGTAAAGGAGTGATTCATAAAAATTAAAATAATTATCTAAATTGCAATTGATAAATTTATTTTTTCTTCGCAGATTTTTTCTTAGCTACTTTTTTTTTCGAAGATTTCTTTTTTGTACTTTTAGCGCTTTTTGTTTTAGGCGTTTTTTTAGCTGACTTTTTCTTCACAGTTTTCTTTGCTGCTTTCTTCTTGGTCGATTTTTTTGCTGAAGCTTTCTTTTTAATTAACTTGCCAAATCCCCAAGCATATCCATCAATATCAACCAAGGCACACATTCTGTCACCCCAATATGTGTCTTCTGGCTCCATGGTACCTCGAGCACCGTTTGCTATTGCATTTTTATAGAATTTATCGACGTTATCTACATATACGTAAAGCATATTGGGTGGAGGATTTAAACTCGAAGCTGGAGATTTTGCTTTATCTCCCATTGCTCCTTCTGGAGCAAACATAAATAAAGTATTATTTTTATAGGTCATCTCTGCATGATGTATCTGTCCATCTTTACCAGGCTTAGTTTTTGATTTAAAGCCAAACGCTTTTTTGTAAAAATCCAATGATTGTTTAGCATCGCGAACAGCTAAATAAGGTAACAACCATGGCGTACGGGGAGGACGAGGATCCATATTTTTCTCCTTTTGTATTACATTTTTCCAAAATGATAATGGCAAAATTTTAAACTGGTTTCAATTCATTTCTTTGTCAAAAAAATTGTTGTTGAGCTTCAAATAGATTATAATTAAATTACAAAATTTTCACTTGAGGAAAAAATGACAAAAATTAGCTGCTTCATCACTATGTCTTTAATTATCTCTCCTTTATTACTTTTAAATGGTATTGCAAATTCACTGCAAGCAGGAAATTACATTATTGATCAAAAGAACTCTAAAGTAGAGTTTAATGTTAAAAATTTTGGCTTTATGAATGTAGTTGGAAAATTTAATATGTTCAAAGGCAATGTTAAATTGACCGAGAATTTTTTAAATACGAAAATTGAAGGCATAGTAGAAACAAGTTCTATTGACACAGACAGCCAATCCAGAGATAAGCATTTGAAAAGTGATGATTTCTTTGATGTTGAAAAATACCCCAATATGAAATTTGTTGGTAAAAGTATAACAGGGGATCAAAATAATTTCAAAGTTACAGGAGATCTCACTATAAAAGGAATCACGAAGACAGTAACTTTTTCTGGTATAAAAAAAGATAATAAAGATAATTTTCAAATCTCTTGTGTCATAAATAGGAAAGAATTTAATATAAAATATGGTTCATTTATTTCTGATGAAGTGCAAATTATTTTAAATTTAAACCCAGATAAAAGCTGAATTAATTTAATTTCCGGTGCGCATTATCTTTTTTATAGAATTATTAATCTTATCTATTTCTTCTTTTTCTACTCTCAAAGTGCACATAAAGTGACGGACAGAACCTGAAATTGCATTAGCAAGAGGTACAATTCTTAGATTTTTTGCATTTTTTTCAAAATAAGTTAAAATAAATTCTGCTTCATTTCCACCCATAAAAAAATAATCTGCTTCTTTATTCGAAATTGTTTCTATCATTTGCAAATTGTTCATTGAGGAAATTAACAAACTTTTAGATTCTTTTTGTGCACCCATAGAAGGCGAATAATTTTTATAATTCAACAATTTTTTATCTATTTCATCGCCATAACTATAGCCAATTTTTAATAGTAATTTTAAATCATTATTATTTAATAATTCTTCAGTATTTGCATTACTTGGAATGCGTTTATCATCTTTTCTTGCAATAATAACAAAATTTTTATCTTTAAAAAAAGGAACACTAAAATTTGCATATTTCTTTCTCTCACTATTATAATTTGCAGCAGGATAACAAATTCTTCTACTATTTTGTTTTATTTCTAACATAGTTCGTGCAAATGACATTTTTTCAAACTCAAAAGGGATTTTTGTATCATTCATTATATTCGTGACCAATTTATATATTACTCCACTGTTAACTAACCCTGTTTTTGGATCTTCGATAAAGAAAGGAGGTCTTATATGATATTGAATTATTATTTTTTCACTTGCCAAAGCGGGAAAAATAAGAAATATAGATGATAAAAATATCAATATTATCATAATTTATTCTTCTTAATTCTACGATAGACATATTATAATTTAAAAGAGTTTAGCCTTTTGAGCTGGCTTCATTTTCAACTTTATTTGCAAGTTGCTGCTGAATTGCTTTTTTGAGATCGTTTTGTGACTCTCTTTGAGAATATCTTTTCATTTCTTCCATTATAAAATGCTTTGTCTGGTATTGAGGATCTTTCAAAATGACTTGTTTGCCAAGTTTGTTACTTAAATTAAACACCAGAGGAGCTTTTAAATTGGCGCTCATTTTCTTAGGATCCATTGGAATCGTGACAATAACTGAAATAACGGCTTCATCTGGATTAGCTAATTTCAATGCTGAAACCTCTTCTTCTGTTACTTCAACCATGTAGTCTGGTCTAAATGAAAGTGGGCTAATCACAATAAATGCCATAGAAGGATCATTAATAGACTGTAACCATTTAAAAGGTGAGTCGGTATCATGATCTAACAAAATGAACTGATTGAGTTCAGGAAAACCAATCAATCCTTCAGGCAGATTGAGCAAATCACTCTCACTTATTTCAATTTCTCCAAAACGCGAAGTGTTTAATTTCAAGGCAGCCCCCTTTACATTCCTTACAATTGCTCAATATCTAAGTTAGTTTATGGAATTGGGAAGTGCAATAAGATTTGCTATGAATATTGACACGTCAAAATATTTTAATTTCTACGATGCACCAATTGCATAGTCAATTATAAAATAAATTTTGTATTAAGGTATGACAGGAGTAGCGCCCAGATTTAAATTTGGAAAAACACCTTTTAAGTATAGAGAAGATTATTGTTAACTTATTCGAATATTGCACACGAAACTCTGTAAAATGATATTCACGACTTATAAGAAAAAAATTAAGAGCAATAAAGGATATTAATTTTTAGAAATAATTGCAACAAAAATAGAATTTTTCTAGCCTAAAAAACAATTATATTCAAAGAAAAAATCTAAAAAATTATTACAAATTGTATTTACATTTCAAAAAAATTTTCTCGATAAAGTGCATTCATGTCATAAATATCTAACTAAACCAGAAGTCAAAAATGAATTGTTTCGTTCGTAATGAAATCCTTGAACTGAACTCTTCCTAAACCTGCTGAAAAAGTTCCTAGCTATATCTGTCTCTACGACAACGCATAGCAGCATTGTTGGCAAAATAAATTTTGCGCAAATAAAGAGATTAAGAAAACAAACCGAAAAAAGAATGTCATTTGAAATATTTGTAGATTTTGGAGTTTCTTATGTCAGAAATGGATGACCTCAAAAAAAGAAAAATTGAATTGGAAACTACGTTAGAATCTTTGCACAGTCTTATAAAATGCCGAAATGCCGTTCTGAGTAGCATTGAAAGACTTTCATTTCATAGAGTTATAACACATCAACGCTCTCTCTTAAATTTGAGTTCTAAAGGCGACAAAAAAAATTTTATGGCCATTTCCAGTCGTGCTATCGAAGTCGATGCAAAGATGAATCGCCGATGTCTTTTTCATTTACGTGCTAAGGAAAAGCATTTAGAAGAATTGTTAAATGAAGTGAAGTTAAAGATTTCAGAAAGTGAATCCCCTGCCGGAGGAAGTAATACAACATCAGAAAATGAAACTCCATCACCTGACGACTCAAATAGCGAAGGTGATGAGACAAAAGTTGCATCATAACCATTTCGAAATAAATATCACCTTGCATAAAAAAAATTATATTTTGCATAATTCAACTCTCAGTTAATCAACTTTAAACTCATCACATTTTGAGATTGCTTATGAATTACTCAAAAAAAATTTTTTATATTTTGTAAATTTTATTGTTTTTTTATAAAATAATCTATAAGACCTTTGTTGTTGATTTTGAATTTCATTATCAATTTTGGCAGTTTTATTCTTATTTGCTTAGACAATAGTTATTTTTAAAAAAAACAAATATTTTAAATTTATTCTTTAAAATAAAGAATTTAAATTGTCACACCCAAAAATCGTCATTTTATGTAAATCTCAATTTTTTTTTAACAGCTTAGATTGACACGCTTTTGAAAGGAATTTTATGCGAAACCAGATTCTCTACCCATTGCCCCTTCTTACAATTATTTCACTCAGCTTGATAAGTGCTGGTTGTAATAAGCCTGCTGATAAAAATAAGCAACTTGGCTCTATAAGTTTCAGCAGCAACACAGCAGAAAATGCATATGATTTTCTCGATGAAATTAATTTGGACTTATTAAAAGATGAAAATGATCAAAAACTGTATGAATTATCTCTAAAATATGAAGATTATGATTTAAAAATAGAAAAAGATGCAGACGATGGCATTCAACCTTGGAAACTTTATGCAACTATTTATATAAATCAAAGGCCACATGAGATTGCATTAAGCGATTCTACTCTCGAAAAACTTGAAGAACAATTAAGTCACGAAATTATTTCACGTAAAAGCGATGATATTATCGAACTTGAAAAAACATTTAACATTTCGATTGAAATCATCGAAAAAAATGGTTCGCAAAAATTTAAAGTAACTGATAATAATTCTGGCGAAAATGATACATTTCAAAATTTAAATGATATAAAAATTGTATACACTGGAATAGAAAATAGTTCTGCTTATATAGCAAAAAAAGCAAAAACAATTAAATATGTCATTCGAAAATTAAGAGGAAAAGATCCTCATAATAAAGTTATTAATTTAAAGACACAAGATGCTGGAAAAGCACTCGTTATAGATGGATTTGATGATCTTGCCTCAGCCCTTGAAAATTCAGGTCTCCCCAAACATTTAGAACTTTCTCTCAAATCTTCAATATATATGATTTTCGGAGGTGCTGTTTTTATTGGTTATGAAGGTGCAAGTGAAGAATTTCAAGAAACAAGAAGCGAATACGCCGAAAGCGTTGAGGAAACAAAAACTCTACGCAAAGAAATCATCGCAAATATGGAAAATGAAATTGCTGCTAAAGAAGTTTTGCTAAGCTCTTTAGAAACATCAGATAATTCTTTAAATTCGCAAGCTAAAATAGCTCGTGAGATTGCAATGGAGAATGCAAAATTTAAAATCGAGTTTGCTAAAGAAATTTTGAAAGCTATAAATTCAAAAAAAATACAAACTAAATTAGATGCAAAAATCTTCACAAAATTACTAGATCTAGTGCAAAATCATAATATGAAAGTGAAGGAAATTAAAACAAATGCTAATGTGCATTTAAAAGTATTAAATAGCGATCATGCTCAATTATTTAATAAATTAAAATCTATTGAAAAAATTAAATCACTCCCAGTTCAAGATCAAGAATATGTTGCCACATCTTTAAACTCACTATTTGAATACCAAAAAGGATTAAATGATTCTTTAAGCAAAAGCATTGAATCAACTTCAATTTTACCAAATATCAGCCGTGGATTGTCATCCATGTTTTATGGGATGGTTGCTTTTGAAGCAAAAACACTTGCAGAGTTAACGACCTTAAACTCAAATACACTTGCTGCTGGCTCAGCAAAAGCTCTTGCGTTTGAAAATTATTTGTTTTCAGTCGAAGCGATTGGCAATACTTTTCTAGCAGCTGGTCAGGCTCAAATGGTCTTAGCTGGCTTATCAAAAATCTCTGACAATAGTAAAGAATTAAAATCTTTAAATACATGGATTGAGGAGATGGTTAAAAGCAGTTTTTGGGATGAAGTCAAGGCATCAAATTTAGATCCACATAGCAAAAAAAATATTTTAAATACCAAAAAAATATTAGAAAATTTTTATAAGAGCAAACGCAATTGGATTCGAATGCGTGCCATGGGCGATACAATGCTAACAGCTGGTCAGGCTGCGATGTTTGTCTCAGGTCCTCTTGTGTTTGGCATGCCTGCTTTGTCTGGCTTTGGTGCAGGATCGACTATTCTTGGAATTGTCACATCACAAATGAGTGATCAATACATAGATAAAAATTTTGAATTTGATGCTCCTGCAGAAGACTCAATGGAAGCAAAAATTGCCAAAGGGGATCTCGACAACCCAAATGATCCACTTATTGTTAAGTTACTTGATCGTAGCACAAAACTCGTAGATCTTTCACATCAAAAAGCACAAGTGCGCATTTGGCAAAA
Organism: Fluviispira vulneris; assembly: GCF_014281055.1. Classification (NCBI taxonomy): domain Bacteria; kingdom Pseudomonadati; phylum Bdellovibrionota; class Oligoflexia; order Silvanigrellales; family Silvanigrellaceae; genus Fluviispira; species Fluviispira vulneris. The sequence goes on from NZ_JACRSE010000004.1 coordinate 219,477, forward strand.
AATATATGACACATTGATCATAAACCCAAATGTGGATAGTAAAGAACTTATTCGTTCATTAAAACACGATTGGCAAAATAAAAATTCGAAAATAAATTCTGCTAAAAAAGCATATTATTCAGAGGTATATTTAAAAAATCTCAAAAAAATGTTCCCTGAAAATAATCCACAATTATTTAATAAAAACTTAGAATTTATTGACCAAGCTAAACTTTTATTAAATAGCAATACAAACGAAAATAGTTCACTTAAATCTCTAAATTTTATCAAATTTATCTCTACACATCTAAGACTCTTAAATATAAATAAAGAAGTATCTAATAATGTTTATTCCCCAGTACTTATAGAAAAAGTAAAGACGTCATCGTTATCTAATCATAAAATAGGTGAAACTATAACGAGTATATTTACATTTTTCGATGAATTTGGACTTGCTGGTGAATTTGATCGCAGAATTGTTAAAAAAATTGTTTTACAAAATGGCTTTCCTTTCTCGACTGAAAAATCTGCTTTAGATAAGAAAAAAATAGCACATCGCTATCTAAAAGAAGTTGTTGTAAAGACAAATAAACAACCTTGGAATATTCCAAATCCTTTGCCTGGCTTTTTTGTCTATTATTTTCCACAATTGTCAGGGAATAGCGACAAACCAAGCAAACCTCTTATTTTTTCTAAAAAAGACAAATCTGTATATATTTTTGATAGAAAACTATATTTGGAAGATTTAAATAACTATGAAAGCATAACACAATCTGAAAAAATTGCTGTCGATGAATTTACAAAACTAGCTTTTGAAGCAAGTGATTATGCTAACTCTATCGATCAAACTTTCTTTGCTAAATTAAAAAAAATGAAAGGAATTTTTGGTAAAGAATTGCGCAGTGTATTTGTGTTAACTTATGAAGCTGCTGCAAAGAGTATTTTTAAAGCAAATACAATTCGACCTATTACTGATGGTGTGGTCGAGCAACTGGACAAATACAATAATATTAATAATATTGCCCCTATAAAAAGCAAAAAATTCTCAAAAGCAAATATTGCCAAGTATTCCTATGCAGGAATAGAGAAGTTTTCTCATGCAGCCAATAAATATAACGTAGGTATGAATTTTTTACTCATGCCTCAATCTCTCTCCAATATTCATCAATCCGTTCAAAATGGTGAGATAGCAGATGCAACCCGTGGAGCATTGAGTTTCTCTTTTAATAATGCTGATTTGGCATTTGACTTAGCTCGCACAGCTGGAGGTCAGAAATTTTGGGTAAAGCACCCAAAATCTTTCCAAGGAATAGGTTCCATTCAAGTAGCTCTCAATGTCGCTTCCGCAGGTCTTGATATTTGGCAAGCCGTCGAACTTTTTAAAGCAGGTCATGCTACTGAAAATAAATCTTTAAAAACAGACCTTTATGTGAATGCGTCCTTAACAACAGCAACAGCTGCAACGTCTCTTGGAACCGCTTTGTTGTTACCTTTGACAGCCAAAGCAGGACCTATTGGCACAGCAATTGGTTTTACCATTATGTTCTCGCAAGGAACCTATAATGCTGTGCGCACGTCAGAACAGCTGAGGGAACTTGGATTTTCTGAAGAATATGTGGTCATGAATTCTATTGCAAATTTCTTTGGCCAATATAGCACAGGTGAAGATCCAAAGTTCATTGTAAAAAAGACTGCAAAAGAAATGGAAGAAACAACTATTCCAGATATCATAACGCTTAATAATAAAGAATTTTTAGAAAATATTGGGAAAAATAAACTTAACAACTCCTATTATTTCAATAAAATTGTTTTCCCAAAAATAAATTTATACGTTCCATATACACATGCTGAAATTTCTACATTTTGCGCATATGGAATTTGTAACAGTCAAAAAACTCAAATTCCCAGACCGATCGAAGAAGATAAGCACATGTGTTTAACAAACAATTCTTATTTTTCTAATGAACGTGATAGCAAAGATACTCAGATGCTGCTTGGAGAGCATTTGAAATTCATAAATTTGCATCACACACGCTTGGCCAAAAAAGCAACAACAATACCAGCTGCACCTCCCAGTATTTCCTATGGTGCATTTGGCTCAAGAAATAACTATAACTCCACAATGCCATGCCCCAAAGTCTATAACAATTATCCTATGATTGAAAAATATGACAATCCTACGCCAGAAAATTTGGAAAAGATAAAAAACATCTCTGAAAGTCAAAAAGCAGATTTATATTTAGTAGGAATAGGAGATCAAGGTAAACATGGCAATATGATCAGCTCCATAATGGCTAATAAAAACAATAAAAATTTATTTAATATTCATCCTGCGAGTTATATTTTACAACTCGTTGGGGGAGATAAAGAAGATATTTTTGAATTTTATAATTATTTGCAAGGAAAAACAGAAGGCTCATCGACAAATGGATTTATTGATGGTGGAGACGGAATTGATACAATAAACCTTCAAGGACTTAACGGTAAAAATGAAAAAGTCTATATCTCTCTAAATGGCTCTACAAATAATCAATTTTTAGAAATTAGAAATGTTGAAAATGTTATTGGCTCAAAAAATGACGATGTTATTGATGGTAATGAATCCAATAATGTTATTTTTGGCAGAGATGGCAATGATATTATCAAAACATATGCTGGAAATGATATTTTGTATCCTGGCACTGGTAATGATGAGTTACACGGCGGAATTGGCAGTGATGTCTATGTCATATTGAAAAAAGACGTTGCAAAAGGAACTGAAAAAATAATCAACAATTTTGATCATAGAACAAATAATAATTTTAATGATTATTATGATGCAATCATGACAGATATCGAAAATTTATCCACTTTAAGAGATGGTCATGATCTTCTCCTTGGAGTCTATGAAGAAGATGATTTCGTTAAATACATTCGAATTAAATATTATTTTGTAAGTGATAAATACAAACATATTGGAATATCAGATCTCAATGGCAATGTTTATACAACTTTAAATGGAAGTCTAGATAATTCAAATAGTAATTCTCCTGATTATTTAAGCGGACAAAATATAAATACAATCAATTTAAAAGGGAATTATCCTATAGTCAGAATGGACGAAAAACTCCAATATTCTGCGCGAGAAAACTCAAATATAAATACTTTTAAAGCACTTTATTTGTCGGGAAATCCCGAAAATACAAATAAACTGAAAAAAGACACATTCAATTTAGAATTTAAAAATGTCATAGGAACAAATGGAAATGATGTTATTTTTGGCGATAACCAAGATAACTTTATCAATGGGCAAAAGGGAATAGATTATTTAAAAGGCAATGATGGTGATGACACTCTTTCGGTCTTGCTTGAAACAAAAAAACTTGAAAATGAATCGCAAAATATAAATAATGTGCTACTTAATTATGTTAATGGACAGCAAGATGAATTCATCCAATTAGCCGGTGATAAAGGGCATGACAACTATATTCTCAATCTATCTAATCTTTCACGAGTCGAAAATACTAAACCGATTTTCGTTGAAATAAACAATAAAGACAAAGAAGAAAAAATAGATTCTCTTATTATTACTGACACAAGAAATACAATTTCAAATATTTATTTTACAAAAATATCTAGCTCTGAAGATTCTAACCAACATTTAAAAATTAATTTCTTTGATAATGTTGAAGAGAAAAACTATGTTGTAATTCTTAAAAACTGGTTTAATCATTCTGAGTATCAACATTTGCAAATTCAGGTTGGAAATAAACTATCAATTCCTCTCTCGATCATGAATTTAGTAACGAAATCTTTAATTGACAGTGCTATGACAAAAATAACAGGAAATCTACTCGAATCGGAGAAATTTGAATTCTCAATCAATGATTTATTTTTAGCAATAAATCAATATCATTTTAACATTTTTAAAAATACATACCATATTATAGAATATAAAGCATTGCGTCAAAAAGAAAATATTCTAGATTTTAAATTTGAAATAAACAACGATCCAAATGTAAGTAAAATAAAAAATAAAATTAAATTTGCTCATCTTGAAAACGATCTTGTTATTCAGTTTGAAGCAAATTCAATCCAAGAAAACTCTTCATTTATTGTTCTAAAAGATTATTTTAAATCTCATGAGTTCAATTCCAAGAGTTTTATAATAAAAGCAAATGATGTTCTTCAGGTAAATTCTGAAGATTTTCAAGATTTAGTTACAAATCTCGTTGAAAACGATTTGATAAGTCTTGAGCTTTAAAAAATCAGAATACGCATTGCAATAATTTATTGCAATGCTTCGAATTTCAATCTTTTGACAGAGTCTCCGCCAGATTTAAAAAAAATTTCAAAAAAATATTATATTTAGAATATGCGATTCTTTATTCAGAGGAATTCAATGAATATAAGAAATATTTTATTCAGTTTAATTTTTATTATGAGCTTCATGCTTAACTCATGTGGATCAAATGGCTCTTCTAACAAAATAAAACCCAGCAATCCAGGGCCAGCGAGTTGCCTTGCAAGCTCTAAGTCAGCTAGCCCTGCTATTGAATTTAAAATAGATATAGCGCAACCAACTTTAAATTTCAGCACTCCTCTGGGGCAATTGACACCCAAACAAAATAATCCATTTTCAATTGTGGGTGGAACCGATGCAACGATAAATAACTCCTTTGCTCCTGCCCAAACAAATACTGTTGCAATAACGATAGGTAATTCCGTGTGCACTGGGACAGTGGTCGCAAGCAATTTAATCCTTACAGCAGCTCATTGTTTCGACAATGCAGATTTTAACTCAACATCCCCTGGAAATGTTATTTTCTCAAATGATTTAAATTTAGGAACGACTGTTCCAATTTCGTGTTGGCAGAGAAATTCAAACTATATTTCATGCGCAGAATATTCAATTTACAGTTGTGTCTTAAACGATATTGCTTGGGTAAAAATAAATGGGAATGTGAGCACATATAACTACTCACCTGTATCAATCCTTACAAACCCACAAAATATTTCTACGACTGAAACGAAATGGATGGCTGGTTTTGGTAAACTTAATGACACACTTAATAATTCTTCTGGTCATAAATTTTTTGTCAATACACCATTAAGGGGAACCCACGATCAGATCCTAAGTGATCGAGTCGCTCTCTTTAATTCTGGAAGCTCAAGCAATGCTTTTCAAAATTATTTAACAGTTATTGGTCCCTATACTGGACTTGGCTCCTGTGAAGGAGATTCCGGTGGCCCCGTTTACATTGCTAGAACAAATGTTTCAAATGGAAGCACTCAATATGTACTTGCAGCTTTAACCCAAGGAAACAATAATATTTTAACACCAAAACCATCTGGTTCCTATCCATCATTCACTTATGACTACTCAACTCTTGCGAATTGCAACGATGGGTTTGGGGTCTACACAACTGTTGGGAATTTTGTCAACTGGATTACAAGTACGAGTGGCGTGAGTGTTACGACATATCCATAAATAGCTCATTATTCATGAATGTTTTGACCATATTCTCTCAGAGTTTTTTGCCATTCTTTATTATTATTAAGCTCTTCTATTTTTGTGTTTAAATATTGAAAAAGCTTTTTATTATTCTTAGATACCATTAGATATCTTCCATATGGAGGTGAAAAAGGTTCTTTTGCAATATAAATATTTTTGTTAGAAAATAAAATATTATTTTGCTTTTTTAAATACTGAAGAAAAGAGTTTTCCTTACCGATAACTTTAGTTAGTGCTTCATCAAAACGATAAGAGTCAACTCGAATTATTTTTCCTTTACTGATGTATTGCTCTAAGTTTTTGTATCGTGTGCCATATACAGCTGAAAACTTCTTTCCAAAAAGCGATTCTAGATTGTGGTATTCTACAATTTTATTTATATTTGAAACTACTAACTGAAAATCTTCTAAAATACTATTTGTCCAATAAAATTTATTCACAAAATCATTTGGAAAGAATTTCTGATTTACCCATGCAATAACCAATCTATCTTCTTTTTTTTCTAATAAAAAATCTACTCTTTTTCTTGGATAAAACTCTGGTTTAAAAATATATGGACTTTTTTTGTCCATATTTAAAATCCTTGCCAATTCAACATGATCTGACCCAGTATGCCAGTTAAGAGTTGAAAATGTTAAATTAAAATACAAATATGTATTTATGCGGAAAATCGTCCGAAAACATGGATCATGAGTCCCTTAGCAGATAGTACTTTTAATGCAATTTGAATTCCGCTCGATTTTATTAACCTGTTGAAAAGGATGTCAATTGACTGTCGAAAGGAACTAACAATTTTTGAGTATACTTCTTCATCGTGGGAGAGTTCTTTTTTTGAATTTGAGAGTTTAATCGGAGTGAGGGTTTCAGACCCTATAAGTTCTAAATTGTGTTTTGTATTTTTATCTATATAAGCTTTATCAGCTTTAATTTTAGTATTTTTTGAGTTAAAAGATCCTGTTTAATGGCAGTTAAATCGTGTATACTTGCTTTTGTAATTTTTACGAATTTGGGTGCAGCAAGTTTTTAATTTCTATATGTTGCAATGAAATGGAGCTTTAATCCATAGTTATAAGTATCCTTTGAGGAGAAGTAACCGACAGAAGAGATATCGCTGGCAATCTTGCATTTATAAGCATGAGAAGCTTTTGTAAGCATAATTGGCAAAGAGTCAACGAAGGTAATATTTATTGATGATTGTAAATCGGGATTAAATTTATTGTTTTTAAGTAAAAAGTTTGAGAGTTCAGGAAAAAGCATATTTAAAGCGTTTAGTCTGGATAAATATCCTTCATATGATGGCAAGAATGGAAACCAAGGGGGAAAGTATTTTTTTGTAAAGTTAAAAATGGATTTTATCATTCAAGATTCCAAAAATGTAAATTGTGATGGTTTCTTCATCGGTAAACAAGGGGTTTGAATTTGGACTTATTTTTAAGAAAGTTGAGAAAAGAAATTGCAAGTAGTAAGATAAACAGTGATGAGTAGGCACTGCCAGTCCATTGATAGCTCTTTTGTTACTTTTTTTTAGCAACAATTAACTAACAAATCGGAGCTATTTATTCTTCCATGCTAATGATTTTCTCAACTCTTAATTCGCATATAAATCTAGTAAAGAATATTCCTATAAACATATTGAAGATCTTTTAACAAATGACAAAATTAATTGGGAAATAATTCAAAAGAATCTTCCTGATATTCTACAAGTTGCTCAATCTATTATGGCTGGAGTGATTAAACCGTTCACAATATTACGTAGGCTTGGGTCAACAAATCAAAAGAGTAAACTTTTTTAAGCTTTTAAGTTGCTTGGTCGAATAATTCGAACAATAACTTTGCTAGAATAAGTTTCAGATAATGAACTTCGTCATATTGTCCAAGGTGCGACAAGCAAGTTTTAGTAATATAATAAATTCGCTAAATAACTTCATTTTGCACAAGATTTTATTAAGCAAAATAAACGAGATGAACAGCAAAAAATAATAAAATACAATCACCTTATAGCAGATCTTTTAACATTTCATAACGCTTATTCAATAATAGAAGCTCTAGTCGAAATGGAAAAAGAAGGAATCAAAATACTGGCAGAAACAATTTCTTCATTGAGTCCTTACAGAACTAGACATGTTCGTCGTTTCGGAGAATTCCAATTTTCAGAAGTAGATACAAAAATAATTGATTTAGACTTAAAGCCATTTGTTACTGATGAGCTATTGAAGAAAGCAACTATACGTAAATAAGATGAAAAATGATTATTATAAAGGCTTTATAAGTGCAATAGATAACACTGATTGTGGGCTTGAGCCATAGATTTCAGTTTAGGGTAAAAAATATTAGAAAGAATTTTTCTAATACGCCGTCCTAAATGTTCTTGCATCCTCAAAAAAAGCATTAATGAAATACCAATTGATTTCACAATTTTTTGATATCACTTTTTCCATGCATCTACTCCTGACTGCATAAATTCATCAATGTCTTTGTATCTTTAAAAAATTAAATAATTTCTTTTAACGAAACTCCATAATCTCTCTATTGGATTTAATTGCGTTGAATATAATGGTAAAAAATATAAAATTATATTATTAGGTAACAATATAATTTTATATTTGAATAAGCCTTTGCTCCGTCAAGTACCATTACAACGTGTTCGTTTTTAGAGATTGTTGAAAATTGATCTAAAAAAATTTGCATATTTAATGAATCTAGTTTTGGCAGAATAAGTCCAAAATGGTTGCCATCTTGTGTTTTTATTGCTCTATAAATCCATGCATTTAAGAAAATATATTGATTCAAAAATTCTGGCCTTTCTCCTGCTATTGACCATATTCCTAATTAAATGGTCATTTGTCCATAACGGGGTTCATCTTGGTAATAAATACGTACATTTATTCAAACGCAGCATTCTTTTTTTACTATTAAAAATCAAATACTTCTATATTAAGTTAAAATTTTATAAAAAAACGTTAATCTATTTCGTACAAAAACATTTAGGACGGCGTATAATTTAAAGTGTATAAGACTTAAAACTAATATAACTCTACATTTATTTTTCGCTATTACATTTGAAGGTCATGCACGTTAAATTATGAACTGCATGACCTCATTTTTATATAAAGAATACATACTGAGTTTAATAATAAAGTGTTTTTTATTAAAGAGGGTAAATTAAATTTTCAATAATTATTACCTAATCAATTTTTTAATTTGTCAATAATGGCATTAAATCCAGCACTGGTATATACGTCTACAACTTCACTATCGGCTTGGGGCAAGCTTGATTGTTTAATAATCACAACTTTCTCTGTAGGATCAACATAAACCCATTGGCCACTTATCCCTAAAGCGCTAAAGGCTTTATTTTTATTTCCTACAATCCAGAATTGATTTTTATAGCTTTTAAAAACAGAAGTGCTATTTAGTTTTTTATATGCGTTTTTATCGCCACCATCCATTAATTTTTCAATCACCGATTTTGGCAATATTTGAGCACCGTTAAACTCTCCTTTATTAGAAAGCATAACGCCTATTTTTGCTAAATCCAATGCGGTAACATTAAATCCTCCACCGCAAGATATTGTTCCTTTAGCATCATTTACTACAAATGCGTCTCTGGTCATTCCCATTGTAGACCAAATGCGTTGTTCCATTATTTTTTCAACAGGTGTGTTTGTTGCTTTTTCTGCGAGCCAACACATAACGTCAGTGGTAGGTGTTGCGTAATGAAATTCTTTACCAATGTTTACTTTTTGTAAAGTAGCAAGGAATCCTCTTATGCTTTTTTCGCCTTTATAATTAGGAGAGTATTCTCCTGAACCTAACGTTGCTCCATAGTTATTAATTTCAGCATTTGGATTCGCATATTCTTCTGAATACTTCATATGTATTAGCATGTCTAATATTTGTTGAACTGTAGCATCGGCGTAACCTGATTTTTTTAATTCAGGAATATATTCTGAAACCTTAGCGTTTGGATTTAATTTGCCTTCATCTATTAATGAAGCAACAAGCAAGCCTGTTAACGATTTACTAACCGACATAATAATATGCCGCGTTCTGTCGTTTTGGCCATCAAAATAATTTTCATAAACAATAACACCATCTTTTACAACGATAAAAGAGTCTGTTCTGGTATTAAAAAGCATGTCTTTAATTTTACTTTTTTCTTTTTTATTTGTTTCTAAATTTAAAAACTCAAAATCTAATTCGTCTATCTCCTCAGTTTTTAAATTCTTTTTAAAAATAAATTCTTCTTTTGTTCCTTTATCAATGGTTTTAGTAGGAAAAAATTCTGATATGTTTTTAAACAAAAATCTATTATTTTCTTTAGATAAAGCATTAATATCAGTAATATTTAGTTGGGTTCGTGTTTTGCCAGCTGTAGATACATTTGCATCAAGTCCTATGACAGAGTTTTTAGCATAGGAATAAGTAGAAAATGTAGTAATAACAGATAACGCTATTAATTTTAGAGTCATAAATCACCTTATTAAAAAACAAATATAAAAAGTTCACTCAAAAACAAATGTAAAAAGTTCACTCAAAAACAAATGTAAATGAATTTTTTGAGAGAGTCAAATTGGATATAAAAGATAAAATATTTTAGTACTCTGTAAGTAACGTTGTCAAATGGGGCTAGATAGGTTATTAATTTTATATAATATTAGATTAATTTGAGAAATTTTTATTAAAATCAACGATAATTAAAAATCGACCTTATTATTAACCTGTAAAGAAAATTTATATTTTCAAGCATAACTTGAAGTTAATTCTTTAATTAAATCTTCTACTTGATTAGCAAGGATATCCATAAATCGTAAAGCTACACCTTGAGGTTGATTTCCACTTAGTTCGCACTTTGCAACTGATTCATGAGAAACAGCTAAACAATTTGCAAATTCCTTTTGGCTCAATCCAAGTGAAAGTGAAGTTTTTTTATTTGGTTTGGTTTCATAATAAGTTCAGGAAAAAGCATATTTAAAGAGTTTAGTATCGATAAATATCCTTCATATGAAGGCAAGAATGGAAACCAAGTGGACAAGTATTTTTTTGTAAACTAGGTCAGATCAATTTATTTTTTTTATTAAAATTTAATAATTTTAAACCGATACTCTAAAATAAGTATATATTTGAGGACAAAACAAATGTGTATAATAAAGTCAAAATTTTTATTAATAACTTTTCTTTTATCGATATCTTTAAGCATTTTTGCTGATGAAAATTCTGAAGCCACCAATCGTTTTACCCTAACAAATGGTTATTGGGATACAAAATACAATTCTAACGAAGGAATTGTCTATTTTCCTCTGTCAGTCATTGATACTTATAGTTGGGGATTTAGAAAGCTTTCGTTGGATAGTAATATTTTTGGGAGATCATTTTCGTTTATATTATCTCTCTATCTAGTAAACTATATTAATACTACATATTTAAATACTCCATTTCATGAGTTCGGCCATGCAACAAGATTTCAAAGCTATGGTTACAATATTACTCGATATAATGTGGGTGAAGATAATTCTGTAACCGCTAACTCTTATTTCGAAATGGTTTTTAAAAGAGCTAAAACAGGACCAGTTGGAGCTTCGACATCTGGAAATTTTTCTATTTTAAGCACAAGCCAAGATCTCATAGTAACAGCTGGCGGTATGAATAATGAAACTCTTTTAAGTGAAAGGCTATCTGATAGAATATATGAGAGAGGAGGATCCGTGCCTGATTTATTTTATCATTATTACAATAAAAAAGGGCCTTATGATTATTTTAATATTTCAAGCTCAAGTGGAGATCCTACGATTATTTTAAATACTTATAAAACTTTAGGATTAAATATTTCAAAACAAAATATAATGGACTCATATACTTTTAGCCTACTCGCAAGTGGAACTTTTTATTCGCTTTTATGGGGAAACATAAAATATTTTTATAACGGGGAGCAAAATATAAAACCTATAGATATATTTGGATTTTCACTACCAGACTTTTATACATATTTAAACTCGCGAGGTCTTTCCATAGAAACTATACTTCATTATAGAGTGAATGAAGCTTTAAGTTTTGGTTTATCTTATGAAAAAGTTTATAATGGAACACCTTACGATGAATTTGGGCCACAATTTCGCTTAGCTTTAAAATTAAATTCAAATTATTTAAAATTCTTGATTATAAAGCCTCAACTGCTTATTGGTGCTGGAGATAATGTTGATTGGGGAGGAAGTTTATTAACAGAGCTAGAAGGAACATATTTTGGGACTTTCGCTAAATATACCTATTATAATAGTAATACTTTATATGGAGAAAGGAATAATCCATTTATAAATACCCCTAACGAACTACTTGCCGGTTTCTTTGTAAATTTAAGATAAAAGTAACTAAAGCGATTTTATTATTTTCTTTTTTGCATTTCAATCAATTGATCGAGTAGATCCTTTACTGTCATTCTAGATACACCAAGACAACGTAACGAAGAGGCGACAACATTTAGAATCGATTTTTCTAAATCAAAATGTTTTTGATCCCCATTCTTTAAATAAACAGGCTGATGAGCATCAACAAGAGCTATTGCATCAGATCCCAATTGGGTTTTTAAATAATCTACACTGGGATGAACATTCTCAATATAAAATTGATACCGACTGAGCAAAGATTGCTCATCATCATCGGCTCTACCTCTCTTAGTTGCTCGAGAAAGCATTTCTTGTTTACTTATACTTAAATGTAAGACTTTAATGACAGGAATATTAAACTTCTTGAGAAATCCGATTAAATGCTGGGCAGCTTTAACTGTTCTTGGATACCCATCAAGAATAAATGGATGGGTGCGAAATTCAGGGGCATGCTCAATATGAGCTGAAATAAAATCCTGAGTCCAGCGATTGGGTACAAGCAGTCCATTCATTGTACAAAACTCAAGCCAATCAAGTTGACTCGTAAATTTTTCCATTTGGGTTCTTTTAAAAAATGCTTCCATCTCTGGGATATAATTTAAAACCTTTTTAGTCAGATCATCTGTTGTGTCGACACAATCAAAAATATTGGATTCAGATGAAATTTTATAATTATCTGCCAGAAGTTTTGCATAACTTTTTTCATTTTTGGCACGCTGAAACGTCGTACGCAAAATTTCACCCATTGATAAATGAGCTTCAGGTGGAATGGACATGACTTTTGATAAAGCTGCTGCAACTTCCCCTTTTCCACAACTTGAAGGTCCAGTTAAAATCAGAACACCAGGGCCTCTGAGTGAAACTCTTTCAACTTTTATCTTGGATTCCAGTTCGTAAGCAACTCGATTGAGGGTCATATTGAGTCCTGTATTAAGTAAGTATTTTTATATTATTTTTTTCAAGCTGAAGAAGAATGTCCTTGAGCATGTTTGCCTCGCTATCACTAGCAGGATATAGCGGAGCTCGCAAATTTGCTTCACAAATTCCTAAATGCGATAAAATCCATTTTGCACCAATGGGATTTGGCACAGAAAATATTCCACTATTAATGCAGAAGGTCGATAAATGAAGTTTTTGCAGTCCAATTAAATCACCTTTTTTAAATTTTTCTAAAATTTCTAGCATAGCCTTAGGGATAATATTCGATGTGACAGAAATTACTCCTTCTGCACCACATAATAATGCAGGAACAAATGTGGCATCATCCCCTGAGAGAATTGTGATATTTTGTTTAGCAATTTTATTTAAGGCAATTCGCATATCAGCTATTGCATTTACGTTTCCTGCAGCCTCTTTAATTGCAACAATATTTTTATTTTCTAAAGCTATTTGCACGAGTGAATTGGGTAAAAGGTTTACCCCAGTCCGACTTGGAACATTGTAAATACACAGAGGGGTATTTGGGATAGCTTGTGCTACTTCTCCAAAATGTTTAACTAAACCACTCTGATTCGGTCGGTTGTAATAAGGAGTGACAACCATAATTCCTTTTGCTTTTTGTCCTGTAGGAGATTGCAAAACTGAATATTTTATACTTTTTTCAATGGTCGATTTTGTTGAATTGGTCCCAGTTCCAACATAAATATGAAAATCCTCGCTCTGATGTTCAAGCGCATTCAAGACAAGTGCAGTCGATTCTTCCTCACTTAAAGACACATTTTCACCGGTCGTTCCTAGTACTACAACACCATTGATTCCTGATTTTTTCTGATATTGCAAAAATTTATTAAAAGTGGGTAAATCCAATTCACCTTCACGATTAAAAGGTGTGATAAGAGCAGTAATGACTCCTGAAAAGGGTAGGTGGCTCAAGGGTTTCTCCTTACACGAAAATTTAGACGACCATTCGTAGATTATTCCTCTTAAAGAATCTTAGCAAGATTTTCACTGGGGAGTTGACCTTGTCGTCTGGATTTGTTAACCAGTGTTTACCATTTGGGCCGGTAGCTAAATGGTTACGGCAGCTCGCTCATAACGAGACGATCTGGGGGTTCGAGTCCCTCCCGGCCCACCACTTTTATTCCAGCATTTATTTCAAGACTTCTTCAATATCCCGAATCATATCTTCTGGTTTATCTGATGGCGCAAAGCGTTTTATTATATCCCCATTTTTACCCACAAGAAATTTTGTAAAGTTCCATTTAATAAATTCTGTGCCAAAAATCCCTTTGCAATTCTTTTGTAAATACTTAAACACCGGATGTGCATTGTCACCATTGACATCAATTTTTGCAAACATTGGAAAAGTAACTTCATAATTTAAGCTGCAGAAATTTTTAATTTCATTCTCATCTCCAGGCTCTTGCTTGCCAAACTGATTGCATGGAAAACCCAATATTTTTAGACCCTTGACTGAATACATCCGGTGCAAATCCTCGAGCCCTTTGTATTGAGGGGTAAACCCACATTTACTTGCGGTGTTTACAATAAGCATAACTTGCCCCTTGTACTCAGCAAGCTTTTTTAAACCACCATCTATTGTTTTTACTTCAAAATCATAAATAGTTTGTTCTGACATTTGTTCACTCCTTGAGCATTTTCTTAAATCGATTGATAACAGTTTGAGATATTAGCATGGGAACAGATCGTGTCTAGCTCGGTTTAAGCTATTTCATGAAAACTAGACTCTTTCTATTGACAATGCTAGTCTGCTTCGGTAAACGAAATCTCAATGCAGTCGTAGCTCAGTTGGTTAGAGCACCACGTTGACATCGTGGGGGTCAGAAGTTCGAGTCTTCTCGATTGCACCATCTTTGGTGGTTCTATGAATTCAAAAAACTACAATATTGTTGATGGGTTCAATACAATCGCACCAGCTTACGATCTCGCAAACGATGCGATGACTTTAGGTTTACACCGTCTCTGGCGTAGAAGCCTCTGCAAAAAAGCCTTGAAACTTTCACCAAAAGACTCACAAATACTCGATGTTGCCACAGGTACAGGCGACGTGATCTTAGGATTATTTTCAGATCGATCTGATATCCATGTCACTGGCATCGATGCCTCCGAAGGGATGCTAAATATTGCGAGAGAAAAATTTAAATCCAAAGCACACCTCTTCCAAAAAAATATAAAATTGCTACTTGCCGATGGTCTATCATTACCTTTTTTAGACAATACTTTTCATACAGTCACAGTTTGTTGGGGAATCCGAAATATGCGCCCTTACTCAGGCGCTTTAAGAGAAATTAAAAGAGTTCTTAAGCCCGGCGGATCAGTTATTATTCTTGAAAGCGGCCGCCCTGAATTTAAGTTTATTCGCAGCCTTTATAATAGTTATTCAAAAATTTTACCTTTTATAGGTGAGAAAATATCAAAATACAAACCTGCATATCAATTTTATAAAGCTTCTGTTGACGTATTTCCTAGTGGAAAACAATTCGTAGCAGAGCTCTACGATGCAGGTTTTATCAATGCGAATTATGAAACACTCGGTGCAAGTATTGTTTATTTATACTCTGCTCAAAAAGCCACTTGTTAAATAAAATTGAATTGTTTTTTCCAACCCAGTATCTAAATTATAGCTCGGAGTCCATTTTAATTGATTCTGAATTTTTGAATTATCAATTGAATAACGCCAATCATGACCAGGACGATCAGTCACAAAAGATATCAATTCACTATAACTTTTTCCAACAGGTCTTAATTTATCTAAAATCTGACAAATTTTCTTAACTAAACTAATGTTACTTTCTTCACTTTTGCCACCAATATTATAAACTTCACCTATAGTTCCATTAAATAAGATGGACTCAATTGCTGAACAATGATCTTCAACAAAAAGCCAATCGCGAATATTTGTTCCGTTACCATAAATTGGAATCGGTTTATTTTCAAGACAAGAACGAATTACGGTAGGAATAAGCTTTTCTGAGTGTTGATACGGACCATAATTATTTGAACAATTCGAAGTTGTCACAGGCAAACCATATGTATGAAAATAAGCACGGACAAAATGATCGGAACTTGCTTTACTTGCAGAATAAGGAGAGTTTGGAGCATATGCTGTTTTCTCTGAAAACGAAGGATCATTTTCATTGAGAGTTCCATAAACTTCATCAGTAGATATATGATGAAAACGACATTTATTACTATTCCAATTTTTTTCCTGAAGCCAAAACCGGCGAGCATTTTCTAACAAATTAAATGTGCCAAAAATATTTGTTTGAATAAATTCACCAGGATTTTCAATCGAACGATCCACATGACTTTCTGCTGCAAAATGGACAATTGTATCGATATTATACTCTCTCAATATTTTATCGATTAAAATATTGTCGCAAATATCACCTTGAATGAATTTATGACGATGCGGATTTGGCAAAGATTCAAGATTTTGAATTGATCCCGCATAAGTTAATTTATCGAGACTTACAATATTAATATCTTTATTTTGAGATAATAAATATTTAACAAAGTTACAGCCAATAAATCCAGCCGATCCTGTCACGAGAATCGAATTCGGTTTAAACATGAATCTCTCCAAAATCTAAAATATATTTTTGAATTTCTTTCTATACATTAATACCAATAAGTTTTAATAAATATTTCCCATAACCACTTTTTACTAAAGTCATTGCTTGTTTTTCAAAGTCCTCAGTTGAAATAAATCCTTTTCTCCAAGCAATTTCTTCTGGACAGGAAACTTTTAAACCTTGTCGTTCTTCAAGAACTGACACATAAAGCGACGCCTCTAATAATGAACGATGCGTTCCTGTATCTAACCATGCAAATCCCCTATGGAGAATTTCAAGCTTTAGTTCATTATTTGCTAAATATGCATTCATAAGATCAGTAATTTCAAGCTCAGCCCGCGCAGAAGGCTTCAGTTGTTTTGCATAAGATGAAACTCTTTTGTCAAAAAAATACAATCCAGTGACTGCACAATTCGATTTTGGAACTTTTGGTTTCTCTTCAATGGATATGACTTTATAATTTTCATCATATTCGACAACACCATATCTTTCAGGATCATTTACGGAATAGCCAAAAACGGTCGCACCATTTAAGTTATTTTTCACTTCATTTAATATACTACCTAAACCATTTCCATGAAAAATATTATCACCTAAAATAAGACAAACGTTATCATCTCCAATAAATTCTTCACCTATAATAAATGCTTGAGCAAGACCATCTGGACTGGGCTGCTCAGCATAAGATATAGAAATTCCCCATTGCTTTCCATCTCCCAGTAGATTTTTAAATGCAGGTAAATCACGTGGCGTAGATATAATTAAAATGTCCTTAATATCCGCAAGCATTAGAGTGGAGAGCGGATAATAGATCATCGGTTTATCATAAATGGGCATAAGCTGCTTACTTAAGCTACTTGTTGCAGGATACAAGCGACTGCCCGTTCCTCCTGCTAAAATTATACCTTTCATTCGAACTCCATCATAATTATTTACTGATTCTAAATACTTTTGGACTCTGGTCACATAATTCTTTTAAGCAAATGATACAACTCTAAATCAACACTTGACATAGCATCATTGATGCTTAGCCTATTGCTAATGCTCCTGACGAGCAATTTTCAAACCTTTTATAAGGAGTCATTTATGAGCAAATCCATTCGTCCTCTTAATGATCGTGTGCTTCTCAAACGCCTCGAAGCAGAACAAAAAACTGCCGGAGGAATTCTTATTCCTGATAACGCAAAAGAAAAGCCAGTAGAAGGAAAAGTTATTGCAGTTGGCAATGGTAAAATCCTCGAAGACGGCACCCGTCAGGCACCAGCTGTTAAATCTGGTGACAAAGTTCTTTTCGGTAAGTGGAGTGGCAACGAAGTTAAGATTGACGGACAAGATTATCTTCTCATTAAAGAAGAAGAAATTCTTGCGGTCATTGAAGCTTAAATAAATGCATAAATTAAATTAATTATTATAAATTTAACTCAAAGGAATACAAAATGGCTGTTAAAATGATATCTTTTAATGAAAACGCACAAAAAAAGATGCTTGCTGGAGTAAATACTTTGGCAAATGCGGTTAAAGTCACCCTCGGACCCAAAGGTCGCAATGTTTTGATTGAAAAAAGCTATGGTGCACCTCTAATCACTAAAGATGGCGTTACTGTTGCGAAAGAAATCGAACTTGAAGATAAATTCGAAAATATGGGCGCACAGATGGTTAAAGAAGTCGCTTCTAAAACCAATGATGATTCTGGCGACGGCACAACGACTGCGACTGTATTAGCACAAGCAATTTATCGTGAAGGCTTCAAAATGCTTGCAGCAGGACATTCCCCTGTAGAATTGAAGCGCGGCATCGACAAAGCAGTTGAAGTTGTTGTTGCGAACCTTCATAAAGTGGCACGTCCTGTCAGTGGCAATAACGAAATTGCTCAAGTTGCTACTATTTCTTCGAACAATGACTCTGCTATTGGTGCAATGATTGCAGAAGCAATTGAAAAAGTTGGTAAAGATGGAGTTATCACTGTTGAAGAAGCTAAGGGACTCGACACATATGTAAATGTTGTTGAAGGGATGCAATTTGACCGCGGATACCTCTCACCTTACATGGTTACCGATCAAGAACGCCTCGAAGTTGTGCTCGAAAACCCATACATCCTCCTTTTTGATAAGAAAATTTCTGTTATGAAGGATATGGTTCCTTTGCTAGAAAACATAGCTCGCAGTGGCCGTCCTCTTCTTATCATTGCAGAAGACGTTGAAGGTGAAGCACTCGCAACCCTCGTTCTCAATAAACTTTCTGGCACAATCAAAGTGTGTGCAGTGAAGGCTCCTGGTTTCGGCGATCGCCGGAAAGCTATGCTCGATGACCTTGCTGTTCTTACTAAAGGAACAGTTGTGTCTGAAGAAGTTGGTATGCAGTTGGAAACAACCTTGCTTGAAGATCTCGGTGAAGCAGAAAAAGTTGTAGTTGATAAGGACAATACTGTTATCACTGGCGGAAAAGGTCTCGAAGCAAATATCAAAGCACGCATTGCAGAAATTCGTGGACAAATTGAAAAAACAACTTCTGAATACGATCGTGAAAAACTCCAAGAGCGTCTTGCAAAACTCGCAGGCGGTGTTGCTGTAATTCACTTAGGTGCAGCAACTGAAATTGAGCTCAAAGAAAAGAAAGATCGCATTGAAGATGCTCTCAACGCAACAAGAGCAGCTGTTGCTGAAGGCATCATTGCTGGTGGTGGTGTCGCCCTCTTACGCGCTTCCCGCGATCTCATTAACTTCAAAGGCGACAATTCAGAACAACAAGCTGGTATCGAACTCGTTCGTCGTGCCCTTGAAGAACCTGTACGCATCATTGCTTCGAATGGTGGTCACGAAGCAAGTGTTGTTGTTAATAAAATCTTAGCAAATGACAATCCTGCCTATGGCTTCAATGCTCTTACCGACAACTATGAAGATCTTATAAAATCTGGTGTAATCGACCCAGTTAAAGTAACACGTTGTGCATTGCAAAATGCATCTTCCGTTTCAAGTTTGTTACTAACAACCAATGCTATGATTTCTGAAAAACCTAAGAAAGAATCCGCAGCTGCACCTGGCATGGGCGGCATGGGCGGCATGGGCGGCATGGGTGGTATGGGAGGCATGGGTGGTATGGATTACGATATGTAATCAATCACGATCCTTCCTATACGACAAAATCAGTCGATCAAAAGCGGTGCACTTTACAGTAACAGGTTAAGTGCACCGCTTTTTTCTTTCTTTTCTATGCAGCTATACAATTTGTAATTGCAATGTTAGTTCAAGATTCTGTTTTTTATTTTGATACGAGTTTTCTTTTGTTACAAATAAGGGAGCTTTGCATGAATGCTTTGAAAGTAAACTATTCACAAGAAATTATAGCAGGTTTAACAACGTTTTTCACTATGTCTTATATAGTAATTGTTAATCCACAAGTTATGGCCTCTCCTGGGACAGGACTCACAGTCTCTGGTACTTTGACTGCAACAGTTCTTATCTCTTTCTTGATGAGTCTTTTAGCAGGTATTTATATTCGCTTACCTTATGCTCTGGCACCAGGCATGGGCCTAAATGTTTTTATCGCCTATTCACTTATTATTGGTGAGAAAATCCCTTGGCCGACTGCCCTTGGGATTATTTTTTGGTCAAGTTTTATCTTTATTTTAATTTCAGTATTACCCATTCGGCAAAAGATTGTTGAAGCACTTCCTAACAATATGAAGCATGCAATGTCTTGCGGTATCGGTCTTTTTCTTGCATTCATTGGAATGAAAAATTTAGGATTGATTGTCCCAAATTCTGCAACATACATTTCACTTGGCGATATTAACCTACCGATAACTCTTGGTTTAATAGGATTTCTCATAATATTTATTTTATTTAATAAGAATAAATCATACGCATTTTTATTTTCTATTTTTTTAGTTACAATCATCGCTCTTCTATGTGGTTTAACAAAATTACCTGAGACATACTTTTCAACTCCAGATTTTCAATCACATTTTTTTAAACTCGATTTAATTGGTTCACTCAAATGGAGTTTTATTCCTGTCATATTATCCGTACTTTTAACAAACTTATTTGACTCCATGTCTTCGCTCATCGGTCTTGCTAACAGTGCAGGTTTTACAGATAAAAAAGGTAACCCTTTGCAATTAAAAGAAACACTTATGGTTGATTCAATTGCTTCATTATTTTCAAGCTTATTTGGCACATCACCTGCAACTGTTTTCATAGAAAGTTCGACAGGAATTCAAGCAGGGGGCAGAACTGGATTAACAGCAATCGTAGCTGCATTTTGCTTTTTACCTTGTTTATTTATTGCCCCAATTGTGACGGCAATCCCTGTTTTCGCAACAGCACCTATCTTAATATTTGTTGGAATTTTAATGTGTAAAACCTTAAAGCATATAAAAGCCAATACCCTCGATGACATTATTCCAATATTTCTTACAATAATTCTTATGCCTCTGACATTTTCAATCACCCAAGGAGTTCTCTGGGGAATAGTCAGTTACGTTATATTAAAAATATGTGTTGGAAAAATAAAAGTGATCAGTCCAGTGCTGTGGGTTTTAGCTTTAATCTGCTTTTTAGCTCTCGTAACTGAACACAGCACGTTTTTAGAATTTATAATGAAATAATTTTTAATTCATCCGATAACAAATAAGTACTTAATCAATATTTAAAACATTTATTTTCAAATATTTTAAACCATACGAAACTCTCAATTTATAAAAAATTCAACTGACGTTACTACTCTTACTTTCTTCAGAATACTACCTTCATCTCCATATTGATCATTGGAATTTGCAGCCGTGATAGAAAAAACTCCTTGATTTGCTTTGCGAATTTTCCCGACAGAACTGTTTGAATTCTGGGCAAAGCTATTGGCTGCTTCTCGGGCATTTGCAGTCGCACGCGTTAACATTTCGGGCTTAATAGAATTTAAATCTGTATATGCATAACGCATATAACTATTATTTAATACTACTCCAGACTCAACCAACTCACCCGTTTTTTGAGTTGCATGACTTGCAAGATCCACTTTATTGGTCGTTAAAGTAATATGGGAGTTTGCAGAATAACGTGGTGCATTCGCATTTTCATTGGAATAAGACTGAGCTTTGCTATCTGTTATAGAGATTGATTGAATTTCGATTTCCTTATCTTCAAAACCTTGTTTCTTTAAAAAGAGAATTATTTTTTGTTGTGAAGAAGAAATATCAGAATAGATTTTTTTTAGGTCATTATTTGCAGAAGTAAAACTTAAATTCCATGTTGCGATATTGGATTTTACAATTTTCTCATCAAGGCCTTTGACATCGACATATCTACCAAAATTTTGAAAATTTTCAAAAGATTTTCCTAATAAAAAACTAGCTGTAACAATTCCTAAACTTAAAATGATTGATGGAAAAACATTGGAGCGCATTTAATTACCTTTAATATAGATATTTTTTTATAAAAAGACACGCGTATTAATTACGCAAGTCATTAAAAATCTTCAACGATAATCTCGTTGGCTGGGCTTACAGTGTTCAAAAGATAAATCTTCAATAAATCTTTCAGGCCGTGCATTCCCTTTATATATCCAAGCAGCAATATGCGCAAAGTCCTTATCATTTCTTTTCGGTTCACCATTTTCTGTCTGATATTCTTCACGAAAATGACTTCCACAGGATTCCTTTCGTGCAAGTGCATCTAGGCACATCAACTCAGCAAGTTCGATATAATCACCAACCCTTGCTGCTTTTTCAAGTTCTTGATTCATAGTGTCTGTGGACTGAGGGAGCTTTAAATCATTCCAAAATTCGTCCTTAATTTTCTTAATTTCACTGAGGGCATGTTCAAGTTTTTCTTGACTGCGTGCCATTGCACAGGAATTCCACATAACTTTTCCAAGTTTTTCATGAATTTCATCGGCAAGTTTTGAACCTTTTATATTAATTAATTTATTCGTATTATTTTTTACATTATTTTGTGCATCTTGAAATTCAGCAAGATTATTTTTAATCGGTTTTAAATTCGTTTGCGCAAGATAATTGCCCAAGGTAACAGGAATAATAAAATAACCATCGACTAAACCTTGTAATAAAGCATTTGCTCCAAGTCGATTGGCACCATGTTCACTAAAATTCGCTTCTCCGAGAACAAATAGACCAGGAATTGTTGACATAAGATCATAATCAACCCAAAGACCGCCCATTGTATAATGCACAGCCGGATAAATTTTCATAGGATTCGAAAATGGATTGTCGCCAACAATCTTTTCATACATTTGAAATAAATTACCATATTTTTCTTCTAAAATATCTTTCCCATTTTTTTGAATTTTGTCTTTAAAATCCAAATAAACAGCAAGTCCAGAAGCCCCTACCCCAAAACCATCGTCGCAAATTCTTTTTATGGAACGCGCTGCTACATCGCGCGGCACTAAATTACCGAAACTCGGATAACAGCGTTCCAGAAAATAATCTCTCTCATTTTCTAAAATATCTGCAGGATTTCTTTTATCATTTAAATTTTTTGGTACCCAGATACGCCCGTCATTCCTTAAAGACTCAGACATTAATGTGAGCTTAGATTGATGTTCTCCTGAAATAGGAATGCAGGTAGGGTGGATTTGGGTAAAACAGGGATTGGCAAAGGCAGCTCCTTTTTTGTAGGCGCGCCATATAGCTGTTCCGTTGGATGGCTTTGCATTTGTCGATAAATAAAACATATTCGCATAGCCACCTGTCGCCAAAATAACGGCATCTGCACTATGACTTTCTATTTCTCCTGTAAGAAGATCTCTTACAATAATTCCACGTGCTTTTCCTTCAACTAAAACCAAGTCAAGCATTTCTTTCCGCGTATGCAAAACAATATTTTTTTCACTGACTTGTCGCATAGCGCTTTGATACGCACCTAATAAAAGTTGCTGACCCGTTTGCCCTTTGGCATAAAAAGTTCTTTCCACCTGTGTGCCACCAAAGGATCTGTTGTCTAAATATCCACCGTATTCTCGAGCAAAAGGCACGCCAATTCCGACACAGTGATCGATAACTTTTAAAGAAAGTTCAGCAAGCCGATAAACACCCGCTTCTCTTGCACGATAATCACCACCTTTTACAGTGTCATAGAAAAAACGATAAATCGAATCACCATCATTTTTATAATTTTTCGCAGCATTTATACCACCTTGAGCAGCAATAGAATGCGCTCTGCGCGGAGAATCTTGTAAACAAAAAAGCGAAACATGATAGCCAGCTTCTGCGAGTGAGGATGCCGCCGATGCCCCAGCAAGCCCACTGCCAACAACTATGACTGAAAATTTTTTGCGATTCGCTGGGTTTACTAAGCGACTGGCAAAAACATGATCTTTCCATTTGTCTTCAATATTTCCATTAGGGATGTTATTTTTTAGCATAATTCGTAAATCCTTTACACATGCATTATCTAATAAATCATAGAATGACAATATATTAATTGCACAATTATAATTAGCACACAAACATGAATTTGTTTTGTTTTATCCTTATTAAGGTTAAATAAAATCATTTAAACCATTTAGACCGCTGTAAATCTTTGCAAGGTTTTGCATGCAGAGATAAGTTGATGTATGAGAAAATTGTGCTTGTAATAACTCATAAGGAGATTTCTCATGGCTCTTATTTCTTTACGTCAACTTCTCGATCACGCAGCAGAAAACAGTTATGGAGTGGCTGCCTTTAATGTTAACAATCTTGAACAAGTTCAAGCAATTATGGAAGCTGCAAAAGAGACGAATAGCCCTGTAATTTTGCAAGCGAGCCGTGGCGCTCGTAACTATACGAATGATATCTTTCTTCGTCACCTTATTCTAGGAGCCGTTGAACTTTATCCAGAAATTCCAGTGGTCATGCACCAAGATCATGGCAACAGCATGCAAACATGCTTGTCCGCAATTCGCAATGGTTTCACAAGCGTTATGATGGATGGAAGCTTAAAAGAAGATGCTAAAACTCCTGCAGATTTTGATTACAATGTTAAAATCACAGCAGATGTTGTACGCATTGCACACGCGATGGGCATTTCAGTTGAGGGTGAACTTGGTTGTCTCGGTTCCCTTGAAACGGGTAAAGGTGAAAAAGAAGATGGTCATGGCTTTGAAGGAACACTTTCAAAAGATCAACTTTTAACTGATCCAAACGAAGCTGCTCAATTTGTTGAATTAACAAAAGTTGATGCTCTTGCCATTGCAATTGGTACAAGCCACGGAGCATACAAATTCACCAAAAAACCTGATGGCAAAACCCTTGCTATCGATCGCATTCGTGAAATCCACAAACGTCTCCCAAACACCCACTTAGTGATGCATGGATCAAGTTCAGTGCCACAGGATTTGCAAGCTGAGTTTCGTAAATATGGTGGAGAAATGAAAGAAACTTGGGGAGTGCCAGTAGAAGAAATTCAAGAAGGTATTCGCAATGGTGTTCGTAAAATCAATGTGGACACAGACAATCGTTTAGCAATGACAGCAGCTATTCGCAAAGTTCTTTCCACAAATCCATCTGAATTTGACTTGAGAAAACTGTTAGTTCCTGCCCGTGACGCTATGAGAAAGGTAGTTGCTCAACGCATGGTAGAATTTGGGCAAGCAGGACAAGCATCTAAAATAAAAGCGATTCCACTTGACTCAATGGCGAAACGTTATGTCTAACAACGACAACACCCCACTTGAACCCTTTCTTTTGAGCGAAGAAAAACCTGTATTTCAATGCAGCATTCTTCGCGTCAAAGAAAGTTTAGCACAAACGACTGACAAAGCTCATTCGCTTAAAGTTTATACCTTGGATTGTGCGAATTGGGTGAATGTTGTCCCTGTGACTGCAGCAGGGCAAGTTGTATTGGTAGAACAGCATCGCTTTGGCACAAATACCTTCACAATAGAAGTGCCAGGTGGAGCAGTTGAAAGAAATGAAAAAGATGTTACCATTGCGGCTCTAAGAGAACTTGAAGAAGAAACCGGACTCACTTCACAACGGCTTCTTTCACTTCCAGGTTATTCACCGAATGCAGCTATACAAAGCAACAGAGTGACTTATTTTATTGCTTTTGATGTTATGCCTCTCGCAGTTCCATCTGAGCACAGCGATCCTTTTGAAAAGATAAAATTGCATCTTGTGGATTTTCAAGAGGCTTTGCTAATGGCACGCACAGGACAAATTACCAATGTTCTATCTGCATTTGCTCTTCTATTAGCTGAGCCATATTTAAATGCAAAATTTAAGCAACCTCAGTGATTTCAGTGCGGCGAATGACTGTGACTCGAATTTGCCCTGGAAACTCGACTTCAGATTCTAATTTCTTAGCAATCCCCTCAGCAAGTCCAGAGATATCTTTTTGTTTTACTTTGTTATTATCGACGAAAACATGCACTTCACGTCCGGCATGCATAATGGCAGAGCCTGTAACACCTTGCTCTTGGAAACTGTTGACTACACCTGAAATTCCATCAATGCGTCTGTGATAGCCTTCTTCCATATCGACCCGTGCGCCGGGTCTAGCCCCGGACATAGCATCTGCAGCTTTTAAAATATAAGCATAGGGTGTTTCTACGATTTTATCATCATGATGAGCAAGCACAGTGTCAACAACTTCTTCGGACTCTCCATAACGCGTAGCATAATCACCACTGATAACCGCATGACTCCCTTCGATTTTATAGTCGAGAGCTTTACCAATATCATGCAAAATTCCGGCTCTTTTAGCAATAATAGGATTCACTCCAACTTCTTCTGCAATCATGCCGGCTAAGCGAGCCACTTCGATAGAATGATAATATTGATTTTGTCTATGACTTGTTCTGTAATTCAATGAACCAATTAACTTTAATATTTCAGGATGAATATTAGGTGTGATTCCTAGATGTTTAATCGCATCTTCACCAATTTTAGATATATGTCTATCGATTGTTCTTTTATGTTTATCGAAAATAGGTCTAATTCTCTCTTCATTAAAGATATCTTTAGCAAGCATTTCTTCAAGAGTCAGGCGTATAACTTCTTTGTCGACACCTGATCCGCCTGAAATTTTGAGCATTGAAGGAAGCTCTTCGTTTATCGTTAAAACACTAATGGAGGAATCCGTATTTGTAATGAGAGAAGATATAATTGGTGACTCTTCATGAAAGTATTTCTGCAAGAGATCTTTAGAGTTTACCTGCACAATAAATGATGATTTCGGCCAAATAAAGTTGGGTTGATACCGCAAATAAACAGAGTTCAAGGAGTTACGAGCAAACTTTTGTGCATCCGCTTTTAAAGCTTCATTGTTGTCAATTAACCAGCGTGTGATACCGAGTTTTTCACTATTTATGAGATCATGGCGCATATCATGAAAAAGTTCGGATTTATTACGCCCAACCTTATGTTCGAGTTGATTTAAAAGATTTTTTTGTAATTCAAGATTCAAATGCCCTTTTGCATCGAGATCTTCTTTTACTTTATCTAACTCAAGTTTTTTTTGATTGTTGAGTTCTTCTTTTTTTTCGATTTCGTTAGCTAATTTATCGACTTCAGATTGCTTTTCGTTCAATTCTTGTTCAAAGTTTTCTTGCATACCAATGACAAGCTCATGTTCACTTTCAAGGCGGCTAGCCTCAACTTGGTATTGCTCGCGGGTTGCTAAAAGAGCTTCTTCGAGAATCATATTGCGTTGCGCTTCAGCACTTTTTAAAATTGCATCCATATTCTCTTTTATAGGTATTTCACCAAGGCTTGTCAGTGAGCGAATAGCAAATAATTTAGCGAGAACCACCCCGCCGATTAACCCAATAAGAGCACCGATAAGGGTGAAGACAGACCAATGCATTTTTAAGCCTTTATAACCAGATTAAATTTGTTGTTTAGATGGAATCGTATAATGTACATCGATTCATCAGAACCCCACACAGGGAACCCATTCGTTCAAGCTATCATGAATGGGGAAAGAGAGAAACCACAAAGAATTCGGAGGTCAGTTTTTTATGTCAGAACATATGCCCACTCAGCAATTCCTAGAGTCTCTAATTCAAGAAGCAGGTTCAATCACTTTAAAGTTCTTTCAAAAAAACTTTTCAATCCAAGAAAAATCGGACAATCAAGGGATAGTGACGGACGCAGATATCGCCTCGGAGAATTTTATAAAGAAAAAAATTCATGAAAAATTTAAAACCCATTCTATTCTGGCAGAAGAAAGTGGTCTCGAAAAATTCAACCAAGAAAACACTGAAAAAGAGCAAGCAATATGGATAATTGATCCTCTCGATGGAACAACAAATTTTTCTAAAGGCAACCCATATTACTGTATTTCTATTGCATTTGGTCATATTGTTGAAGGGATATTTCAAGCTAAATTGGCAGGAATTTGTCAACCTACCACCCAGAGTTTATTTATCGCAGAGAAGAACAAAGGCGCTTTTCTTAACAAGCAAAAATTAGCGCTTAATGATTTTCAAAATTTTAAACTAGCGAGCATAGCAACAGGATTTAGTTCAAATAAAGATAAAGAACTTATTCAGGTCGTAAATACAATAGGAGCCATTCAAAACAAATCCCTTGGATTACGTATTAATGGCGCAGCAGCCCTCGACTTAGCTTTGACAGCGAAAGGTATTTTTCAAGGATTTTATGAGATTCCACTTGCCCCTTGGGATATGGCAGCGGGCGCATTGCTTGTTTCAGAAGCAGGAGGAATTGTTTCGAATTTTTTAGGCACAGAATTTTGCCCGCTACGCGATAAAGGAATTATTGCAGCAAATAAACAAATATTCCCTGAACTTTTATCTATAATAAAACATCACTACTCTAATTAAAAACATGTACATAATTTAACAAAATAAAATATATAACCGTACCAATTATCATACTTGTAAATACAGATCTCATTATTAAATATACAAAAATACAGCCTAAACAGGCAATCCATCCATTTATTAAATAGTGAGTATCAAACTCTTTTAAGGAATCGATCGAATATAAAGTTAAAATAGCCATTAAGCAAACTGGTAATTGTTTTCCAGTCTGTATAAGTGTAGGTGTGTTTATTTTTTTAAAAAATATAAATGGAATAATTCTTGTTGAATAAGTCACCAATGCCATCACAATAATAGCAAAAATAATATAAGTATTATTATTGTTCCAAGACATTTTCTTTCTCCAATATATTTTCTTTATAATTCTTAAAGAGTAATATTAAAAAGCTGATTAACATACTAAAAAAAAGATGCTCTTTAACACCTAAATATCTGAAAAATAAATAAGACAAAATTCCCACAATTAATGAAAAATGATCACGTGTAAATTTATAAGCATCGACTGTAAGAATCGCAAAGAGAGTGACCAATGAAAAAAATAAAAAATTAAAATCAACCCCTTTAAGATAAGTATGAAGAAATAGACCTAAAAGTGTTCCTAATACCCAATAAATATGACAAAAAATAATAATATAAAATTCATACCATTTATCATGATATTTTTTTGCACAAATAATTGCATATGATTCATCGGTCAAACCAAAAATAAGATACCCTTTTAAATATTTATTAAATTGTAATTTATTCAGAAAAGCCAAGCCATAAAAGATATGCCGCATATTTACAAGAAATGTCGCAATTGACAGACTTAATAAAGATCCCTGATTTGCCAGAAGTGGAATAGCAATAAATTGAGCAGAACCAGCATAAACTAAAAAACTCATGAGAATAGCATATATCCAATGCAGATTTAAACTTTGAAAGAGCACACCAAATGCCATCGCAAGCGGGATATAACCGAAAGCGGCAGCCTTGCTATCTCGAAGAGCTTGACCAAACATGTTTCCTCCTTAAAACATATCCTAAGAATTATTAATTTCTAAATATTAATAAAATAGAATTATAAAAAGCTCAAGTTTGTCTTTGAATATTTAATATTAATAATTATTTGGTTTGTGTTTAAGACTACCTGATGTACTTGGGTTTGGCACTCCCTCTGGTAATTCATGGTCCTTATCAGGTTTTGTTTCTAGATGAGAGTTATTTAAGATTTCACTTTGCGAATCTTCAAATGCATTTTTTGAATAAATTCCTCCTGGCTCAGTACCATCAATGACATAAACATTTATAGAATTAATTGTATTTGAATATTCTCCAGTTTCTTTATCCACTCGAATCTCATGAATCCCTGGTGGCTTCGGATTTTCATTTTGTGGATAAACTTTTACTGCAGTCAGCATAAGACTTTTCCAAATAGGTGCAGCCATGCCTGAACCTGTACCACCGCCTCCTAAAGTTTTTGAATTGTCATCATAACCAACCCAAACTCCCGCAACAAGTTGAGCAGAAACTCCCATAAACCAGGCATCCGTATTGCCATTTGTTGTACCTGTTTTTCCGCCAACGAGGTGGGAAATTCCTTGAACAGGTATACCAGTCCCTATGCGAACAACAGCCTTTAAGAGATCGAGAGTTACAAAAGCTGCTTGAGGAGAAATCATTTGCAATGAAGATGGATCTTCTTGTCTATTTGTAACTTTACCTGGTAAATAAGGAGCATCTTCTACCATTTGTGGATTGACAGGACTTGCATAAATTTTTTTATCTTTAGAAGAATAAATAACATTACCTTTTCTATCAACGACTTCTTGAATATAAAAAGCTTGCGTAAGTTTTCCTTGATTGGCAAAAATAGAATAAGCTTGCACCATTTTAATCAGAGTTGATGAGCCAGACCCAAGTGCAAGACTTAAATCAGATGCAGGCCAATTGAAACCAAAACGATTTAATTGTTTTGATATTTTTGTAGCCCCAATAGAATGAAATAAAAATATACTTGGAATATTTAAACTAAATGCTAATGAATTTCTTAAAGTAACTCTCCCTGTTTCTTCACCATCATAATTTTCAGGTTGCCAACCATCGAAATCAATAAGCGGACTATCAATTAAGGAAGCTGGACTAAAACCGTTGTCTATTGCGAAGGAATAATAAAGTGGTTTAACACTGCTCCCAACCTGTCGCTCCGCTTGCGTTGCTCGATTAAATTGAGTTTGATTAAAATTCTCACCACCGACCATGGCAAGCACATCGCCTGTTCTTGCGTCCATGACCATACATGCAGCTTCTATCCCTGCAGAATCTGTTAATGTGTAACGTGAAATTCTATTACTCACAGTAAGATTAAATTTTTTTAAATATGACTGCAATTTATTAATAAATTTTCTTCCCTCGTGCACTCGTTTTGGAATTTCTCCATTTACTTTTTGTACGTGGATTTCATCACCAACTTTCAAAATATAATTTAAACTTTCTAAATCTGTTTCTTTACTTCGTCCAGCATGCAATGCCCATGAAATATCTTCAGCCAAAAGTAAGCCAATGCCTTTTTGGGTTACAATACCTACAGCACGCAATTCATCATCAATACTTGTTACAATGGCAATGTCAGATTCATTTTCTGTGATTTTTTCTTTAACTGGAGAGTTGATAAGTTTTGTAATAGCATCTTGAAAATCATCACCATGACGTTTAATTGCGCCTTTGAATCCTTTTCTGCCTTCATATTGTTTAGAAAAATTCTGTATTGCAGTCTGAGCTGCAATTTGAATTTTTGAATTTAAAGTTGTGTAAATAGATAAACCACTTGTTTCAATATTTTCAATTTCAAGTTGATTCGAGAGTTGCTTTTTTACTTCAGCAACGAAATATGGGGCAATTTTATTGTTAAGTGATTCTGCTTTGTAAACAACAATTTTATCTTTAAGAGCTTTTTCATACTCTCTTTGAGTGATCATATCCTTTTTTAACATACGATCTAGAACATAAGCTTGGCGTATTTTAGCCACTTCAATATTATCTGTAGGGTCATATGTGGATGGGGCTGGTGTGAGACCCGCAATTAATGCTGCTTCTGCCAAAGAAAGTTTAAGATTTGACTTTTTAAAGTAATTTTCAGCTGCAGCCTCAACACCATAGGCTCCATTGCCTAGATAAATAGTATTTAAATACAACTCAAGGATTTTGTCTTTCGTAAAAGATTGCTCTATTTTACGAGCCATTAATATATCTTTTATTTTACGAGTTATTGTTCTTTCTCTTGTTAATAATATATTTTTTGCCAACTGCTGAGTGATTGTACTTCCACCCTGTCTTTGATTTGAAAAGGTAATAAAGTGATAAAAAGCACGTAAAAAACCCTTAAAATCAAGGCCTTTATGACTATAAAAATCGGCATCTTCCGCTGCTATAAATGCATTTTTTAGAAATGGTGACATCTCACTTAAAAGGACTGGATAGCGCCTTTCTTCAAAAAGCTCTGCAATTTTCATACCATCTTGACTATAGAGGACTGTTGGTAGTGCGGGTTCATAATTTGCTAATTTTTCAATACTAGGAAGTGATCTATCGATTTTATAGACCTTATAAATAACCAAAAAGGTAAAAAGTGCTAAGATAAAAACAATCAATTTCCTTTTTCGCGTAGACAAATATTTTATAAAGTACTTATTCTCTTTCACATGTTGAATGAGCTTATCATAAAACTTTCTAAGCATCAGTTATTCCTTAATAAAGCAGTTTTTTCAACGCAAAGCATGTGAAATCGTTTTACAAAGTTAAATTTCGGCAGTCAAACCCTTGAAAATGAGAAAGAACTTAAAAAAAAATATAAGCACCTGTTATTACTTAATTTATATTACGAAACCCATTATAAAAATCATCCTATCAAGTTAAAAAGAGTTCTGGCAAGCCCATACAAGTTGCAGTAAGCTGAATTCGAGGGTTAAAATTGCCTTTTCTTAAGTTAATCGTAGAGGATTTTTTCAATGACAAATCAAAAAGCTGAGTTAAGTGAACAGGCTCATTCACACCACAATCACGATAATTGTAATCATGAACATCATACTGATCATGGTTGTAAAAATGACCAAAACCATGAACATGGAAAATGCAATCACCACCATGAACACAACCATGAACATGGAAAATGCAGCCACAACCATGAACACAACCATGAACATGGAAAATGCAATCACAACCATGAACACCACCATGAACATGGAAAATGCAATCACCACCATGACCATGAAGGACATTCTCACGAACCTAAAGAGCGTTACAACAGATATTCTTATACAGACGAAGAAATTGTTGAATTTTCAAAAAATTCCACAGATGATTTAATTGAACTGGTAAATAGCTTTCTTACAGAAGAAATATATGGAAAAGCTGTACCTCTCCTCGAAATTATATTTCTAAGACTTAGCTCAGATAAAAATAATATTGATTCTGAAAATATTTTTTCCACAAAACACCATTTAGCACTTGCTTATGGAATTATCGGTGAACATAGCAAATCGATTCCACTGTGGAAAGAAGTTATAAAATCCCTTGAAAAAGAAGAAGATACATCTGAAACATTGGAAGCATATTACAATGCAGCTCTTTCAGCAGAACAAGCACAAAATGAAAAAGAGTATGTCACATTTATAACAAAAGGTCTTCAAATCGCAAAAGATAATAATTTTGAGGATTGGGAGGCAGCCTTTGAACATGAGCTTGGTATCCATAATATGGACAAAAGTGATTATGGAGTAGCAGAAGAAAAGTTTAATCGTGCTTTATCGATTAGAGCAAAGATTGAAGACGAAGAAGGTATTATTATCACACAGTATCACTTAGCATCCCTTTATGAAGCTAAGAAAGAAATTGAAAGAGCTAAAAAACTTTATGAAGAGACATTAGCTCTCACTAAAAAAGAATGTATCCGTGAACACGTTGAACATGAAAGATCATTAATCGAAGAAAGACTTTCGTTAATAAATAATGCACAACTTCAAAGTAAATTACTTAAATTCTAATTAAAAAGAATTTCACAAGAGTCTCACTAATATTGTGAGACTCTTTTTATAATAATTTTTTGCTACCCATTCCTAATAAATCCATTTATATCAAAAATCTCCAAAAAAATAGTTGCAATAAAAAATAATATAAAATAAAATTCTAATCGAAAATCATAATAATTTATGCAAAAAGAGAAAATTATTTATCTTAGACATAATTTTCTCTAAATTAATAAAAACACAATATAAAATAAAGGAGATTTTAATTGAAATTTTTATTTTACTTGATTTTATTTGGTCTATTCATAAACAAAAATGATCCCTATTTATATGCAGACACCTCAGAGTACAACATTGATGAAAAAGAAAAAATCTCTCTTGAAATATTCTCAGAAATTAATAATCTTTCAGAAAATTATGGAAGATTTATAGTTGTGCGAGACCATAATTTATTTGGCTTACATGGGATTTCAAATAAGTTTCTAACATGCCAGATGGATTTACAAAAATGGATAGATAATTGGAGTACATTTATAAAAAATATTCATTTTAAAAATCAAAGCAATATCTATCCTTTTTCTACAGAGATGCAAGACTTTTTTTCCATACAAAGTTTTCAAGCAGAAAGCATTAAGGAAAACTGTTCTCAAGTAATTGAAAAAGCAAATAAATCTTTAGTAATTATTAACAGATCTAGACAATACAGTTCTGAAGTTCTTTCAGAGTTTAGTTATTATCTAAATGAAATTAGCAATTCTAAAAAAAATCTTTACTCAATCTTAGATAAATACATTACAACTTCTAATCTTATTTTAAAAAAATTAGATGAATTAAATATAAAATCTCATAAAAGTGTTTTTTCAAAAATCACTATAGAAATATACAAATTAAATATAAATGAACCTATTAAAATATTAAATGGCTTTTATTCTCTTATAAACGCTTCAAGAGATTTGAATCCATCAGTTGCCAAAATAGATATGACGGAGAAAAAAATGCATGATTATATTGATAAATTTAAATATTTTAGCGCATTAAAATTATACGATCATATTCTTTTAGACTGCGCTAAAACACATAGAGAAATATTAAATAGCACAATAAATTCAAATTATTTAATCTATAATTTTAATAAGATGAAGAGAAGTTGTAGCAACACATATAATGCGTTTATGCGCTTTAAAAAGAAGTTTAAAAGCAAACATGATTACGTTTTGAATTTTATTGAATATACAAAAAATAATACAAAAATAGACTGCAGCAAAAATATCAACATAATCCGATGCAATGAATTTTCAATCATTAAATCCATAAGAATAGAAAAAATTCAAGGATTTTCAGATAAAAAACTTGCATTAATTGAATATAGATTAAATAAAATCTTGGAAGAATATAAACTATGAAAATCAGCATATTTTTAATTTTTGCTTTATTGATGAATTATATTTCAGCATTTGCAAGTTCAGCATTGCTTTGCCATGATGGATATATCGATAACAAAAGACCAGCAATTCCATTCGTACCTTTTCGTATGACAGATAATAAAACAGATAGAGAATTATCACCAGATGATATAATCACAGCAATCGACCGCAATGGAAAAAGTTATCAAGTCAAAGCGGAAGAGTTTTTTTCAAACTTAAATTCAATAGAATATGGCTTAAATCAATGGGGATATTCTCTTCGAGATTCAACAGGAAGTTACAATCTCAGTTCGCTTGATTCATGCCTAAAACTTTTAGAAAATCAAAGAGAAGTTATTAAAAAAAACCTTATTGATGAGCCTGTAAATGAAGTGTTAAAGTACGATGATTGGAAAAAAAAAGTACAGCTTATAAATGAAGAGCAGAAAAAAAAATATCCACGCTTTACTGATCTTATCAAGTATAGAGATCCAGATAAATATAATGAATACACTTCAAAAGTAAACGCCTTCGATGTACCACGCCCTCTCCTTAAGAAAGTAGCTATGACTGTTTTTAAAAAAAGTAAAAATTGGGTTTTCGAGAAAGGAGAAATATCTAAATTTTTAATCGGTGGGAGTGCAGGATATGGTGTTAAAGCTAGCCATCTCGAAGCTTCGAGTTTTGCTCATATGACAATTGATGCTGCTATGCTGAATATTTGGCACGGCAGTGTTTTAAGTGCTAAAACAAGCGCAAGTTCGCCAGGTACAGGCATGGGAAGCCTCAGCCTTTCAGTTAATATTTTTGGTGCTACTTTATTTGCCGTAGACAATGATTTAGATAAAAGTGTTTATGCAAATGAAAAAGAGTTTATAAATACTCCGCTGAATATAGAAAAATCAACACATTTTACTCTTGGCCCCATTCCAATCCGCTTATCTCTTGGCATGCGCGGTAGTAACACAATGCGATGGGGACTCGACGCAAGACCTTTGCAATTACAAAGTTTCTTACAGCATTATGCAGAACTCGATGCATATGCTGTCGCAGCTGTCGATATTTTAATTGCAGGTGTCGGAGTGCATGGAAGACTATTACTCATTTCAGTAAATACACACATTTCAGGTAACGCTCACGTTGAATACAATGACACCCTTTATTTTAAATTAAATCTTGTCGGAAAAACAGATGTTCATACACTATTTGGAGATTTAAAACTTGTTGCTTATGCATATCTTCCCACTTTACAGTTCTGGAAGGGTATTTTAGAAAAAAAAGAATGGTTTAAACGTCTTGGAGAATATCCGGGCTTTAAATACTCTGGTAATATTTTTGACTATTCTGCAACGCTTTCTCCCACAGGTTTTAGTGCAAAAGGTCAGCTCAGCATAGAAGATGTAAATGATCACGTGCAAATTAAAAAAAGTGTGACTCGCAGAGAAGCCATTCTTTCTCTAGAAGATGCCACTCGAAAAAGAGCAAAAGAAACTTTTGAGTCGATTGAAGCAGACTTTAACAGCGAAAATAACAAAATATTATTGTCTGAAGACGAACTCTTAAAGAATCATTCTATTCGAATGAATAATATTTTCAATGATTATGAAAATGAATTAAAAGCAATTGATCACATTGCCGAATATTTGTGATCAAAAAATAGAATAATGAGACATTAAATCTTTACTATTGATGAGCATCATTCCCCTTTTTTTTTATAAGGTCAGTCAGTTTTTTGAATTCATCCGTTTGCTTAAATGATTCTATAGCATCCTGAACTATGCCTATTAATTTGGATGAGGTCCTTGATGTAGTCCCAATGTATTTATCAAATGTTGCAATTGGATCACCAATAACAAAATCTTTCTGAGTTAAATTTTCTTCTTTTGCTAGGGTATTCATTGCATAAGAAGCAACTATATCAATCGTAAACCAAGTATCGATTCTATTGCCAATCAGTTTTTTAAAATTTCTAAGATCTTCTGGATTTTCACTAATATTTTCGATATTAATTCCATTTTCAGGTCTTATGAGCATCGCTCTATATGAAGAGGCACTCAGAACACCTATAGTTGAATTTTTAGCTTCCTGTATTGAATTAATTCTACGTCCTTTTTTCATTGAAACGAAGACAGGATGCGCAGAATATATTTTTGAAACCCAAATAAATTTTTCTTCTCTTTCAGGAATCCTTGTTAAAGGAATAATAAAAGTTTTCATATCCTTATTGTCTAAAGCTTCTTTATAAGCTCTTGCCCAAGGACGCCATTCCAATTTTATTTTTATATTTTTTGCTTTAAATGCTTTTGCAATTATTTTTCCTCCTAAACCTCCCAGCTTGCCACCCGCAGTTTCTTCAACTTCTCCTACAAAACCTGGGTCAGCATATAAAGTGATTTCAGTACAAAATCCTTTTAAACAGAAAAATAAATTTAGGATGAGAATGACATATGTTTTTTTCTGAATACTCATATTTTAACTTAGCCCTCCTAGGTCATAAATTCCAGGATTTTTTAACAAAAAAAATAAAACATGTAAGCATATATCTCTTAGTAATCACAAAGATTTTGACAATAAATAAAGAACAAGTAAAAAGTATATCATCTTATAAATATTAGCATGAATTTATTAATTTTACAAAAACAGACTCGTCTACTAAGAATTTCAAAGTCAAATAAATGCGAATGAAAGATAATATATGAAAATTAAGATGTGCAGGTTTTAGAATTTTTGAGATTATATTATTTGCATTTAATGACAAGTGAAAAATTTATATATACATTCTATTCTGTGAAGCATAATTTTTTGAAAAAAGTTGTATACTTAAAAAATGTTATTTTTTGTAAATATATAAAATTATTTTAATTGACTTTTTAAAAATAAAATTTCTTTTAGACTGACTCAAATACCACTGTGCAGGAATTCTGTTCGTTGAAAATTTCCTAGCAAAAATCTAGTTCAAATTATTTCTCTTTTTAAATGCCAGCAACTCCAAATTAAAGTTACAAGAATGTCATTTTTTTAGACAAACAAATATTTGCTTGTGAATTGTTTTGGAAATTTTCATTATACACTAAGGTAATCTTAAGTATAATGGGTAAATTATATATATTTTTTTAAATAAAAAAAAGCTATTTCCATTTAAAAAGTAAAAGGTATTTAAAAAATGAATCTTTTAAAATCAATTCTGATTCTTTTATCAACGCTAATTATTTCTTGTAAGCCAACAAAAGATGAACACAAAACATCTGAAAACTTTAGTATAATTAACAATTGGAACGATCCGAACCCTGCTCTAACGAGTGAAATCAATACATTTTTGCAAAGTAAAATGAATAATATACCCCCCTGTACTGAAGAGAATGTAAAAAATCATCCAAACTGCAGGCTTGAAAAAATTGAAGCAGGAACAGCGGAACCACTGCCAAGTAGTAAAGGTTACCGAGTAATGCTAATAGATAGCCAAGGCATGATGCTAGCTGCATATACACGCTATCGAAATAGAGTTTTAGAAAATATATTCGAAAATGAAAAGACTGGAGAATATAATGCACGGCCACCAGCTTTATATATTCCTCAAGCTGCAAAGGAAATTTTATTAGACTCTTTTGAGAATCCTGCCTATGAAAAAATCCCTTCTGAGCTTTTAACTCCAAGTATGGATACATTTATTGAAAAATTTCCATTTTTAAATTCTAGCACAGGACATGGAGTTATTATTTTCAATTATTTAGCTAATAATTCTCCCAATAGCCAATTTGTTTTAGTACATGAAAACGATAGTAAATTCAATAGTATTTTATGTGGTAATGAAACAGAAAACAATAAAATAATAAAAATTAGTAAATTATTTGACAAACAAACACAAAGTATTTTAGCGAAAATAAAACAATATGATATTAATTTTATCTCCTATTCTAGGGGCTATAGTACGAAATCATTGCAGAATATCTTAGACGGAAACGAATGCAGAAAAGTTTCACTTGAATTAATTAAAAATATCAATCAAATATATTTTAAGCATTTTTTAGAACCTTTAACTACAAAATCAAAAGCGCTTCTAGTTCAAGCAAACCACCCTTCAAGTTATAAGATAAAAACTATCAATGATGAAAATTTTTATTCAGATTGCCAAGAATTAACCAATAGAGTTCGGGTTGGTACCGCCAATATTCTTGAGCAACCCCTTCCATTTGAAGGAAGTAAAAATATAAAATATCTAAATGAATACGAGAAGAATGCAAAACTCTGTACAGATTTATATATCAATTTTGCTGTTGAAACAAAAAGACCATTTCGCTATAATAAAGGAGTAATTCATATATCAAAAAGTAACATTGGCACTTCTCCAGTTTCTGGTCCTGATATTCATTCTTCCCATGCGACTCCTGTTGCAGTGGCTTATCTTATAAATTTAAAAATGCAATTAAAAAATGACTACCCTAATAATGAGCTTTCGAATGACATGCTTTTAAAAAAACTATATGAAAATAATAATTTTATATTCGATCCAAGTTTACATAAGCAATTACCTATATACGAACTTCGACTCTTAAAATAAGGATTTTTTATGTCACTCAATTTTAAATTATTCTTAGCTCTTTTTTTTAATTTCTCAAAACAAATGCATACAATAAAAAAAATAACAAAGATTAATATAAATAGAAATGGTTTTATGCAAATCGAACTTGATAAATTAAAAACTTATATCTACTTAATTTTAGCAATTTTTTTGATTACAAGCTGTGGTACAAAACATAATAATTTGAACTTAGTAAAACATTGGGAAAATACTGGCAATTGGGAAGATCCAAACCCTGCACTTACAAATGAAGTAAATTCCTATATTCAAAGTAAAGCATCTCTTTTAGAACCTTGCACAAAAGTAAATGCTTCTACCGATCCGAATTGTGAATTAATTCCTATTTTCCTGGTGAAGCGACTGAAAAAAGTAGTAGTTTAGGTTATCGGGTGATGATCATAGATGATGATGGCATGATTCCTGCAGCATACACTCGTTACAGAGGAAGAGTTTTAAAAAATTATTTTGAGGATGAAACAACGGGTCAACTAAAAGAATCTACCATAAGTATAAAAATTCCAAGAGCAGCAAAGGAAATACTATTAGATACCTTTCAAAATCCAGCGTATGAAAAAATGCCTTCTGAGCTTTTAAGACCAAGCTCAAAAATATTTCGGGAGAAATTCAGTGATATGATATACTCCTTGAATCTTATTGGTCATAGTACCTTGATCTTTAACTATATTGCAAATAACAGTCCAAATAGTCAGTTTGTCTTGATTCACTCAGGAATGAATAAATTTAATCAAATATTTTGCTCGAACGATTTATCAGAAAAAGAAAAAATAAATAATATAAGCGCTCTCTTTAAATCACAATCTGATGATATAATTGAAATCATAAATAAATACAAAATAAATTTTATTTCTTATTCCCGTGGATATCATTATGATTCTTTAAGAAAAATTGCTGATAAAAATGATTGCAAAAACACTTCAAATGCACTTATTAAAGCAACAAATGAAGTGTATTTTAAGTCATTTTTACAACCCTTAACAACTCAAACCGAAGCTATTTTAGTACAATCCAATAAAGCTTCAAATAATAAAATTAAATCACTTACTGATGAAAATTATTTTTCAGACTGTCAAAAACTCGATAATAGAGTTAGAGTAGGTCCAGTCAATGACTTTAGTCTCTCAATTCCATTTCAAGGAAGTGATAACTTAAAACTACTGGATTATTCCGAAAAAAATGTTAGGATTTGTACAGATATTTATATAAACTTTGCTGTAAAAAATTATTTTCCTTATACTCAATATAGAAATAGCGTGGTACAAACATCACAAATAAATTTAGGCACTACACCTATTATGTTCGAAGGTAGCTCTAGTTCCAATGCAACCCCTGTCGCTGTCACTTATTTAATGTATCTTAAGATGCAATGGCAGAAACAAAATCCTTATAGAATAATAACAAATAAAATGCTTTTAAATGAATTGTACTTAAAAAGAAATTTTATATTTGACCCAAGTTTATATAAACAGCTCCCAATCTATGGACTTGGTCACTTGCAATAAAAAAGATAAATTACAGAAAAATTTTATTTTAAAATAATAATATAAATAAAAAATTTTATTTATTGAGACATAAATCTATTTGTAATAAATAAATTTAAATAATAATTATTTATTTTATAAAATGCGTCATTTAATTGACACATTCTCATAAAAAAAGAACCATAAAAATTGCTTACCAATATAAGTAAAATTTCAAGAAAATACAATAGATATCGAAATAACTATTTTTACTGTTATAAAAAATAATCTCAAAATCCAAATTAAATGAAGCTTGTATATGAACTAGCATAACTTATATATTACAAGCATAAATTTTTGCCACTAAGAGGAGATAACTATGTTTAATAAAAGATATAATCATTTTTATTTTAGATTTATTATATTGATAGCTTCTCTCACTTTAGGTTTTCAAGCTTATGCTAATAGAATAACGGGACCATCAGACAAAAATGGCAGATGCACTGAAAATTTAGGTGGTGGTGCATGCCAAGAAGAAAGAGAATATGCTTTAAAAGCGGGATGCATAACCCAAGATGAATACAATTCACTTGTTGGTTATAATTCTTATCCAATTTGTGACAGAAAGAACATTCTAAGAGCTTGGTGCTCATGTGGATGCTTTGAAGAAAGCACACGCATTTTTAGCTTCGAAGCCCTCACCAATGATATTGGTTATATTCCTATTAAAAAAATAACTGCAGACAGCAAAAAATATAATGTTGCAAGTGTAAAAGCAGACGCTTCTTTATCACAACTGAATGTCGGTCTATACAATTTAATTTCAACAACCAGTGGACCAGAGGCAGATCCTCTCATCGTTTTTAAAACGCAAAATGGTTTGCGTCTCGCAGTTACAAAAGAACATGCTATTTTACTTGCTGATGGCAGAATGGTCGCAGCAAAAAATGTTAAATTAACTGATGCATTGGTTCTTGCAAATGGAAGACCTATTGCCATAAAATCAATCGAATCTCTCAAGACAGATAAGAATGTTCTCAATTTATTGACGTCAGGAAAATCAAATTTAGAGCACACTCTCTTTGCAGAAGGCCTCATCGTTGGTGATTTGGCTTGGCAAAATAACTTAAAAAATATGTTAAATGCCATTGCGATAAGACAATAGTTTTATCGCATTATTTAGGAATAACCATGAAAAAAAAGATTTTAATTGCAAGTGTATTTGTCTTAACTATTTTTTTCATTTCAAGAAATCTCATTCAAACAGCTCCTGATCCTGTCAAAATCAATAATTCAATGAAAAAGGATAAAGGCGAAAATATTGAAAAAACAACTTTAAAT
Organism: Fluviispira vulneris; assembly: GCF_014281055.1. NCBI lineage: Bacteria > Pseudomonadati > Bdellovibrionota > Oligoflexia > Silvanigrellales > Silvanigrellaceae > Fluviispira > Fluviispira vulneris. The sequence continues at coordinate 261,453 of NZ_JACRSE010000004.1, forward strand.
AAAAATTCTGCCAAAAAAAATGAGCTCTTCACTCAAGAGGAGCTAAATAATACTGCGCATTTTATTAAAAGTATGAAAAATGAGTATACAAAATTACAGTTTGAAAATGATTTTCACACTCTTGTTTTACAATCCTATCATCAGAATAATAATATAGCGCAAATATTTAAAAATATTATTTTAGACAATAATTTTGCTCTCGAACTGAGTAAGGAAGATCAAGCTTACGCAAGAGTTTTTGCTATCCAAGGCTTAAAAGAAATTGCTTTAAAATACGATAAAGAGCCTCTACTTCAAACAATGCAAGAGCTCAGCTCTTATTTACAAAATAAAACTGTTCTAGCCAAAGGAGAACAAGCAGATTTAGAAGATCTCTTACGTGGCTATTTATCTATATCTGATCCAATAAATATTGAAGAAAATATTGAACTGCATTTGGCAAAAATGGGATTTAATAAAGATATGAAAAATAGAGAAATTTATGATATTTACGATCAAACTCTCTATTTTTTTTTAGTTGAAAAGCTGGGTCGCGAGAAAGCAAAAGAATTGCTTGGAAAATTTCTTGACACATAAAGGTTTCTTAAATGATCAAAATAAAACTATTATTAGTCAGCTTATCGCTTGCAACAGTGGGCTGCGGAGTTGCAGAAACAAATTTTAGTTTGGTAAATTCCAGCGAACCGGAAGACAACTGGAGCGATCCCAACCCTGCATTGAGCAATGAAGTAAACGCTCTCATCCAAAGTAAGTTGCTGCAAATAAATCCATGCACTAAAAAAAATGAAAATTCGGATCCAAATTGCATTCCTGTCGAGGTTAAAACAAGCAATAATAATTCTTTTGCAAATAATAATAGCTTAGGATATCGCATATTACTTGTAGATAACGGAATGCAAGTTGCTGCACTCACACGCTATAAAGATCGGGTTTTAAAAAATCTTGTTGAAGATAAAAAAACAGGAGATTATATCGATAAAGAAATTAGTTTTAAAATTCCATTAGCAGCCAAAGAAGTTTTAGAAAAAACTTTTGAAAATCCAACTTACAATAATATTCCTTCAGAATTATTAAAACCAAGTTCGAATATTTTTAATGAAAAATTTCTGCATATGATTGAATATATCAATACCTCTTTAGACTTCACAGGCCCCCCACATGGACTTACAATTTTTAATTATTTAGCAAATAATATCCCGAATAGTCAGTTTGTTTTAGTCTATGCAACTGAAAATAAATTAACAGAAATCCTGTGTGATAACGAAATGAGTGAAGATAAAAAATTGGAACATTTAAAATTGATATTTCAAAACCAAGCAAGCAGACTCATAAATGAGATAAAAGAAAATAATATTAGCTTTCTTTCTTTTTCTAAGGGATATTCTAACAAGCAATTAAAAAAAATAGTCAAAGATGAGGGAAGCAAATGCTCTTATGTTTCAGATAATTTAATGACAAAAATTAACAAAGCATATTTTCATAGCTACCTCAAATCACTAACCACAAAAACCGATGTAATTCTAGTACAATCAAATTTAGAAGCCGACTATTATGTCGATCCTAAGAAAGATAGCAATTATTACTCGGACTGTCAGGAATTAAAAAATAGGATAAGAGTTGGAGCAGCAAATAACTTAACAAACTCCATTCCGCCTTTAGGAAGCCATAACATAAGCATATTAGATAATTTCACGAAAAATTCTGAATTATGCACTGAAATGTATATTAATTTTGCAGTACAAAAGAAAAGACCTTTTTTTTATAACAAAGGCGTTATTCAACTATCATCATTTAATATTGGAACAGAAGCAGCGACAGGTTTTGAAATATCATCATCAAACGCCACTCCAGTCGCTCTTTCCTACCTTATTTATTTAAAAATGCAACTTGAAAAAGCCAATCCTGGCAAAGAGATAAGTAATGAAATGCTCATCAAGCGTTTGCAGGAAAATAATAATTTTATATTCGATCCAAGCTTGCACAAGCAATTGCCAATTTATGAGTTAGGATATTTAAAATAAGGGAATACATATGAGCAAAAAAGTTATTTTAAGTCTTTTCGGTTTGATTTTAATTAAGAGTGCATATGCTCTCAAAGTTGAGCCTTACAACAATTATACGCGATTTATTTTTGAACCAAAAGATTTTATTGCCGCAAAAGGTAAGGTAAGTGACACTGCTTGGTATTATCCTGGTTATGAAGAATATAATGATTGTGCTGCAACTACTATTCCAATTTTTTTACCTAAAAAAGCATATATATCTGGTTATGTCACAATAAAATCAACTGCACACACTTGGATAGAATCTCCCCGTGATCTTGCCCGCATTCAACTTTTTAAAGTAAAAACATTTTCAAATTTTGCCGGCCTGAATCAGGAAATCATGACAGCGCCCTTTTATTTATCTGAATTACGGGATATTAAGACTCTCTATTTTAGTGGGAATAGTTCTTATATTCAAGCTAAAACAGAAAATAATCAATTTATCTATTCAAAGTTAATGTTTGATAATCGCAACGAAGCTTGGGATAAAATAAGCTTTTGTTTGGCAAATATTTCTGAAAGGACTGAACTTTATATAAGCGCTTTAACAATTGACGCCATTTATTAAGGAAATCAATATGAAATTAAAATATTTCTTTGTTCCTTTAGTATTTTCATTAAGTGCAAAGGGCTTTGCTTATAGCAATCTCCTGAAATGTGATTATGATGAATATTATAAAACGGCCTGTCGGATTGAGCCACTCGTGTTGAGTGAAAATGATCCTTACCAAATGGATTACTTAATAAAATATGAATATATCTGTGATGGACATAACTTTCAAGTTGGAGCTCAGACGGAAACAGGATATTACGATTTTACTAGAGGGAACAGCGTAAATTCAGTTACGGCTACAGGTCAAGCACGACTCATTATACAAGCTCTCGATCCAGAAAAACTCTATAATAAAATTCTACAAAAAAATTGTTCTGTCCTTGTTAAAGAATTCAATCGCAGACCATCCATTCAGACATTAAATCAATGGACGCAGTACACAAAAATGGAAGTAACTTTGCTTTATTCGTATTTAGACAACTACACTTTAGCAAAGAATTTGGATGATATTGACAATTGGAATTTATCAAAACTTTTTCTTTTAAAAAACAATTTACAGACTCTTGTACAAATCTATCCTCTCAATTTACATTATCGTACCCTTCTTCACACAATTGAAAGTGCCATTAAGAATAAACCTTCTAAAATAGAAATTCCGTCTGAGTCCAAAGAAGAATTGACAATTTATTATCGGAAAAAGCTTGAAAGTGAAATGGACAGCGCAACAAAAATTCTTGAAATATTTAAGCAGTGGAATGTTGTGTTTGAAAAAGATCTCGCAGCAGCAATCGAAGAAATTAAGAATTTTATAAACTAAATTATCTTGAACAGATTTAAAATTGACTTGTATTTTTGCTTTAGGAGGTTTTCGTGAAGCGATTTCAGATCATTTTAGCTATATTTTTCAATTTGTTTATTTTCAAGAATTTACATGCGCAAAGTCAAACAGATCCTCTCTATGAGCGCGAACAAAAAGCTTTGAATCTTTATTCTGAAGTGAACATCATTTCCGAAAGATATGGCCGCTTTATTGCGGTGCGCGATAAAAATTTATTGGGCGAAAATGGTATACAAGCAAAATACTTACAATGTTTTGCCAACATGGGACAGTGGATAAAAGATTGGACATTCATTTTTGCAACCATCGATTTAAAAAACAAGATCGATGCCAATACCATGCAGGTGCAAGTGCAAAATATATTATCACGTCAATCAACCAATGCCGAAAGTTTAAAAAGAACTTGTGGAAAAATAAAGTCTGAGGTCGATTTATCACTTAAAATCCTTGAAAATTCTCCCCAGTTTAATCCAGAAACTCTAAGCAATTATAAAAATATTCTAATTGAAACAGAGAATATGAAAAATCACCTCACGCAGGTTTTACAAAATTATGCAGCATCCCCTCTCGTCCGCTTGGAAAAACTCGAGCAGATTTTCGAGTTATCACGCAAAGCATCAGTGAATAAACTAAAAATAGAATTGCTCAACAATGCACGCATCCCTCTAGAAAAAACTCTGCAAGAATTTCAAAATATTTTAGCCGCTTCAAAAATTGCCGATGCAACACTCGCGAATCTAATTCAATCTGAAAATAAAATGAATGAATACGTATTAAACCTCCAATATTTTAAAGCAAAAAAACTCATAACGCAGTTGCAAAAAGAATGTGCAGAAAAGAAAAATGAATTGCATGCGCATCCTCTGAGTAAAACATATTTAAAATCTGCAATACTGAGAGTTGACACCCTCTGCAAGGCCTCGGAAGAGCACTTCCAATTTTTCATCACACTCAACGCACCAAAACATGAGTATGTCTTAAATTTTTCCAAACTTGTAAATTCAAGTATTAATGTAAATTGTCTTGGCCAAGCAAATGTTGTTGCCTGTAATAAATTAGCCGTTTTAAAAAATATTGATGAAGAAAATTTAAAAATATTGCCTGAAAATAAACTTGAATTTATTGAAGATCAATGGGACAGCCTTTATCAGGAGTATAGAAAATGAAAAAATTGAAATTTTTTAATTATTACTTTTTTCTATCTTTTTTATTTCTAATTCACAGCTATACAACAGCACAGGCAAATGAATGTCCCAAAGATTTTATCGAGAATAAAAAACCAGCCATTCCTTTTGTTCCTTTTCCCATGAAGGATCCCGATACAGGCAAACCACTTTTGCCAGAAGACAAAATCACCATTGAAGATCGGGATGGAAAAAAATATGAAATAAAGGCCATAGATTTTTTTAACAATGTCAATTCCATGGAATATTCACTTTCTCAATGGGGCTATTCTTTGAGAGACACTGAAGGGAGTTATAATTTAAGCACTCTCGACATATGTGCAAAACTTTTAGATAAACAAAAAGATATTATTGAAAAAGAATTAAGAAAAGATCCATCCAATAAAATATTATCTTACGATGAATGGCTAAAAAATATAAATGCAGCCCTCGATGCCTATAAAGTTGCCATTCCGAGTTTGGAAGACCTCGCAAAATATGGGAACGATGCCAAATTCGACGAATTTATATCCAATGTCAAAGCCTTTGACGTTCCACGCCCTGAGCTAAAAAAAGTAGAATTAAAAAGTTTCAATAAAGTAAAAAACTGGTCTTTTGAGAAGGGGGAAAAATCCAAATTTTTTATTGGCGGACATGCAGGCTATAAAATTGCTGCAAGTAAGGTTGAAGTAGATGCCTTGGCAGATGCTGGTTTAGATGGCGCCGTTCTTGGCGTTTGGGAAGGGCAAATTGCCAATGCCTATGCCAAAGCAAATTCTCCCGCAACTCAAAAAGGTTCATTGGATATAAATGCGAGTGTCTTTGGCAAAACACTTTATGTCTTTAAAGAAGAATTAAAAAATGACAATTATAAAGATGAAAAAATGCTATTTAACACTCCAGTGAGCTTAGAGCATTCCGTCCGTTTTATGATCGGGCCTATTCCTGTTCGTGTGGCTGTAGGATTACGTGGCAATAATTTTATGCGCTGGGGAGTGGAACTTGTTCCGTTACAGATTCAGACATATTTACAACATTATGCTGGCATAGATGCCTACGCTTCTGCGGCAGTGGATGCTTTTATTGCTGGAGCTGGTGCAAGAGGAAGGCTTATTTTAGTTGCTCTTGACACTCGTGTCACTGCAGGTGCGCTTGTTGAGTTTAATGATGTGCCAGAATTAAAACTAGAACTTGTTGGTACGACAGAGTTAAATACACTTCAAGGTGATATCAGTCTATTTGTTTACGCCTATGTTCCCACTTGGAAATTTTGGAAAGCATTTTTTGAACGCAAGGAATGGTCCATATCTTTATGGAAATCTCCAGGCTATGTGCTAAAAGGAAATATCTTTGATTATTCCGCAACTCTTTCCCCCACAGGTTTTCGCGCAAAAGGTGATTTAAGCGTCAGCGATGTAGCAGAACAGCTCGAAATTGATCGCAATTTGCAAAGAGAAAATAAAATAACCGACCTTGAAAATAAAACTCAGGAAAAGCTCAATGAAACATTCAATGCCATCGTCAACGACTTAAAAAGCGAAAACAATTTAAAAATTTTTAAAAATGAGGTATTTTATTCGGAGTCAGAAAAAAGCATAGAGAAGATCGTCGGAGATTATTTAACTGAACTTGAGAAATGGTCTGGGCAAAATATATGAAGATTTTAAAATCAAAAATAATATTCTCATTCTTTCTTACACTTTTTATAATCGGCATAGCTTATTATTTAAATGGAAAATATTTTCAAAGGCACTATAAACTGAGTTGTAGACTGGGAGATAGAAAGTATTATGATGTCTCCTATGTCTCAACTGGATCAAGTGACTTAACCTTATTTCAATCCACCAAACAAGCGTTTAAAATTGAATTCAAAGGAAAAGTTAAGGAAACATGCCTTGAAGATAAAGATGAGAGTATTTTTATTCAATATGATTTTAAAAATGCACATACCTTTGTAAGAAATCAAGAAATTACTCAGCATCTGAAAGACAGTCATATTAATACCAATTTAGTTCTTGTTGATATATCTAAAAATGGAGTTATCAATGAGATTTATTTTAGCAAATATATTGATCCAACTATTAGTAATATTTATAGAGAATACATAGCAAATAGCTTTGTCAATTTTACAAATAAAGAAAACAACAAAAATGAATGGGAAAACAGCATTCAAAATTTCGCAGGTATAAGCCAATACGTTTATACAATTTTAAATGCAAGAGTGACGCGCAATTTTGTTGATGGAGATGGCCAAAATCAGTCCTTTTTATATGATGATGCCAAAAATATTAAAAAATATTATAGTAATGATTCTCAAACATTTTATAGCCTAGCTGCGAATAATATTCCTTTTTCTATTCGCATGAAAAGATATTTAAATTTATTTTTAAATAATAAACAAATTGGCTTTGAAGAAACCACATTTTATAAAAAACTGCAAGAAACAAAAAATACAGATTTAGCAAGTATTCAAAATAAGGTAAATTCTTTGAAAGGATCTGAATTCTATAAAACTGACCTTTTAGCAAAAGATGTTGAAGAGAGATTAAAAGAAAAGATTCTTTTACAAAATTTTAAATATACACAATTTACAGATTTTTTACGCCAAGCTGATTTAGAAAAAAAGGAAAACTATACAGAATATTTTTTACAACTCAAATCTTTATTTAGTTTGGAACCTAAATCAACCAGCGATGCTATTCCATATCTGGCAAAATTAAATCAAATGAGCGATGAATTTTCTCTTGTTATTTCTGCTTTAGTAAATGCAAATAACATAGAAAGCCAACAAGCAATGATTCAAACTTATTACTTGCTCACAGATAAAAAGGCTAAAATGGTTCTCCTTGCGAATTTGGCAACGAGTGAAAGTCCTGCAATTGAGACAGAAACATTTGCTCGCTCCTTTTTATCCATAAATGATCGAGACATTCGCAATACGGCTGTTCTAGCTTTAGGTAACATTGCTAGAAATTTAAATGGTAAAGATAATAATCGTAAAAATAATGTCTTCAATGATCTCACAAACGAAGTAAACTCAGCGCAAGATCCGCATGCAAAAAGCGTTGCTCTCCTTGCACTTGGCAACGCAGCCGATGAAAGAGCTTTAGACAATATCAAAGCCAATCTTTCTGCACAAAATGAAGATGTGCGTAAATCAGCAGCATTTGCTTTGCGCTTTATAAATCGCAGTGAACCCGATCAAGCGTTAAATAATATTCTGCTTCATGACAAATCAGAAGCAGTTAAATTGTCAGCTCTTGAAGCCATTGCCTATAGAAATCAAGCTCAGGAAATTATAGAAACGCAAAAGAAAATTCTTCGTTCTGATGTATCGGAAAAAATTAGGATGCAAGCGCTTAAAAATCTTGCCCAAGCAGGGGAAAAAGAGGAAGTGAAATATGCAATGACGAATGATCTGTCAAAATCTGTCCGCACTTATGCTGAAAATCTATTAACACGCTTTGAGAATAATCTGTAATTTTCAGAAAGCGAAAATTATTTCATGCAAAATAATTTATTACTTAGTAATGAAGATGCTCGCCTTGAGGAACTATATTCATTTCAGATACTCGACTCAGAAGCAGATGAGCAAATTGATGCTATAACAGAAATTGCTTTTTATATCACCCAAGTCCCTATCGTTTTAGTCAGTCTTATTGATAAAGATCGGCAATGGTTTAAATCAAAGATTGGGATTCACGTTACAGAAACACCAAGAGAAATTTCTTTTTGTGCACATACAATTCAGCAAAAAGAAATATTTATTGTGGAGAATGCATTAATAGATGAAAGGTTTAAGAATAATCCACTTGTCAAAAGCGATCCCAATATAACATTTTATGCAGGAGTACCCCTTACAACAAGTAAGGGTTTTAATATTGGAACCTTGTGCATAATTGACACAAAAACTCGCAATCTTGAAAAGCAGCAAATATTAATTCTAAAAAAACTTGCAAAACAAATTATTGTATTATTTGAGCAAAATAAAAAAAATCTTGAATTACAAACAATTGAAAATCGACTAAATTTGAGCTTAAGCACTGCTAAAATGGGAGTATGGGAATGGGATTTTATAGATGATGTGCTTATCTGGGATAAAAGTATGTATCAATTATATGAAATATCTGAAAATGATTTTTCAGGAGCAGCAGATGCCTGGGGAAAAATCCTTCACCCAGATGATTTAAAAAAATCGCTTGAACATGTAAAGAATTCAATTGAAAATAAAGAAAATATTGATTATGAGTTTAGAGTCATTTTACCATCAAAAAAAATAAAATACATTCAGACAAAGGCCCACTTAATTTTAAATTCGAAAGGTGATCCTGTTAAATTTTATGGAATCAATTTTGATATAACAAAAGAAAAAATATCTAAAATAGAAGCCGATAAATTGAGATATGCTCTGAATAGTTCTGCTATAATTAGCGCCACGGATGCAAACGGTATTATCACATTCGTGAACGATAAATTTTCAGATACGTCTTTGTATTCAAAAGAAGAGCTAATCGGAAAAAGTCATAAAATAGTAAATTCAGGTTATCATCCAAAAGAGTTTTTTTCAGAGCTCTGGAAAACTATTAAATCTGGAAAAATATGGCAAGGCGAAATATGTAATAGAAAAAAAAATGGCGATATTTACTGGGTTAGTAGTTATATCATTCCATTCAAAAATGATTTGAATATTATTGATCAATATATCTCAATCCGATATGAAATCACTGAAAAGAAATCTACTGAAAAGCAATTGATTCAATCTGCAAAAATGTCCTCTCTCGGGGAGATGTCCAGTGGTATAGCTCATGAAATTAAAAATCCTTTGGCCATTATTAGTGGTAAGGCATCATTGCTCTTAGCAAAAATTAAAAATGGAAATAAAATTGACCAAAATGACTTAGAAAAAAAACTAGAAGAAATTCAAAATACATGCGGTAGAATAGCAAGAATTATAAAAGGTCTTAGTAATTTCTCAAGAGATTCTGCTGATGATCCTTTTATGAAAGTTAAAGTATCAAATATAATCGAAAATGCACTCGCTATATCGAATGAAAGATTAAAAGATAAACTCATAGAAATATTTGTCACAGGTGATATAAATTGTGAAATTAGTTGTAGAGAGAGCCAAATCACTCAGGTACTGTTAAATTTGTTAAATAATTCATACGACGCTCTGGAAAATATTACTGAAAAATGGGTTGAAATTGATGTAAAAAATGACTTAGAAAATAAAAAAATAATAATAAGTGTTACTGATTCTGGAAATGGAATAGATGATAAAATAAAAAATAATATTATGCAGCCATTTTTTACTACCAAAGAACTAGGGAAAGGCACTGGACTCGGTCTGAGCATATCCAAAGAAATTGTAGAAAATCATGGAGGCAAGTTTTATTTAGACACGAATAATAAAAATACAAAATTTATTCTTGAATTTCCTATTGTCTAGTAATTATATTTTTCTTTTTTCAGATTCGTATAATATTCCTTTTGTAGGTCAAGAGAAGTTTTGCCATTTCCTCTATGATTCCATCCAGGTGGTTTAATAAGATATTTAATTTTGTCTGAATATTTATCTGCATTTTTTATATCTTGATACAATTCCTTCACCATATGCAGACCGATTATAAAAGGATTGAAGGAATTTATATTATGTAGAACCCCATATTTTGGTTCGTTTTCCTCCGCTTTAAAAGTCTTAAAGATTTTATCCCAGATAATAAAAATTCCTGCATAGTTTTTATCCAGATAGAGAATATCAGAGCCGTGATGTACTCTATGGTGGCTTGGGGTATTAAAAATAACCCCAAAATATCCCAGAGATTTTGTCAAACGTGTGTGAAGCCAAAATTGATAAAATAAATTCAACGACACCTGTAATAAAATATCTTCGACCCGAAAACCAATAATCGCTAATGGAGCCCAAAACACCCAAGTTATAGGTGATCCTAACCAAGGTTGGCGCAGAGCTGTTCCGAAATTATAATATTGCGAGGAATGGTGTGTTTCATGTGCACACCAAAAAAATCGACAAATGTGACTGATCCTATGATACCAATAATAGCAAAAATCATCTGCAAAGATAAGAAGCAAAAATATCCACCAATTTATTTTTTGCTCATATAAAATAGCAGAAAGAGCATAAGGAATTTTGAATAAGCTATTTTGATTGAGAAAGTAAAAAATCTTAAAGACAAAAATATTGCAAATTCCAGATACGATAAGGAATCCAATTCCCATCGATAAACTTGCAACAGTGTCTCTCAATATATATGTATTTGGTAACCTTTTACGTGCATAGAGCAATTCAAATATGATTGAAAAAAGATAAATAGGAATCGTATATATTAAAAATTTTTCCATAATTCACCGTTATAAAGAAAATTATACATTTATAAACGTTATGAAATGGATATCATAATAATATGTTAAAAGCTCCTATAATTTATTTATTTGATTCAGCAATGCTTTCTATAATTTGCTGCTTAGTTAAATATTTATTTTCAGGAAGTTCGAGATCATATTTGATTTTCATCTCTCTTTCCTGCCAACTCCTTACAGTAGAAAATACCATGGGCAAAGTATGACCTACTGAATATTTCATAAAACTATTATAAAAAGTATTATCATTAATGGCAAAAAGAGATAAATCATTAGTTTGGTAAACGCCTGCACTTATATATTTAAAGTTAGGATTGAATTTTGCACAAGCATTTGCAAGAGCTTCAATCATAGGTTTCCCACCATTGATAACGAAATATCTAAATTTAGTATGGCCTTCAAGAATATTATTCCAATGCCCTGAAACTGAGATTATAAGGCCAGGATTGCTTTTGTCTACAAGCCAAAATGACTGTTGATTTTTATTTAAGCATTTAATATGGGTAGTTTCTTCTGCAAGGGCATTCATATGAATAAGAGCTATTGGTGACATAGCTAAGGAAATGATAGACAAAAATTTTTTGTACATACGACACCCCGTTATTTTATTTTTAAAGAGAAAGTTTATAAAATATCACAACATACTTAAAATGTTGTGATATTTTATTAAGATCATTTTTATTAATTGTCAAAAAACTATATTTTATTAATTTTTACAAAAAATTTATCAACTGAAAAAATTTAAAAATAAAATAATGCTCTATATCTCAGTTTGATTATCTGTCCCTAATAGAAGTCTATCTAAAAAAGTATGTCTTTTAATAGCATTTTGGCTTCCAATTGCTTTTTTAACAGCCCAATCTTCACCTATAATAATAACAAATTTACTTGCTCTTGTGATTGCTGTGTATAAAAGATTTCTATCTAGCATTGTAAAATATACACCAAACATGGGAATGATACACAAAGGAAACTCAGAACCTTGTGATTTATGCACTGTCATAGAATAGCAAAGCTGTAAATCATCTATTTCTTCATCTGCATAAATCACTAAGCGATCGGAAAATTCGATGGTTGCTTCAAGCTTTTCTTTTGTTTTCAAAATGGTCTTACAATAGCCCAAGTCACCGTTAAAAACATCAAGTTCATAATTGTTTTTAGTTTGAATGACTTTATCGCCTTCGCGTAAAATCCCTCCATAAGGTAACGAACATTCCTTTTTACTTTCAGATGGAGGGTTTAATTGATTTTGCATTATTTTATTAATATTCTCTTGTCCCACATCCGTTCTACGCATGGGCACTAAAATCTGACAATTTTTAATAGGGTCAAGGTCGTAAATATTTTTAACTGTCTCAGCCAAAAAAGGTAAGAGAATTTCAAAAAAAGTCTGCTGTGAACAAGGAATAAATGCAAATGACTCAGCTCGTGGAAAGATTGGAATCCGACTGACGTAACTGTACTCTGGTTTTTTTCCTGAAATTATTTCACGCGCAGCCAATGGAATAGGACTTTCGGAACTCTGGCGAAAAATTTTTGTCAAGCGAGCTATGGGAGCTTGCTCAGAAGATATAATATCGCGCAAACAATTTCCCGCCCCCACGCTAGGTAACTGATCCACATCGCCCACAAGGATAAGTCTGCGATTGGGACCTAATACGGATAGGAGGGAATGGAGCAGGTCAAGACTGAGCATTGAGCTTTCATCTATAATAACAACATCGACATTGTCCAAAGCCCCTGTATTGCCTTCAAGCTCTTCAATAACATTTTGTGTTTCGTCTTTATTTTTGCGCCCAAGCCCTAAGAGTTTGTGCAAAGTGCTTGCTTGTTCGCCGATAGATGCTGTCATTCTTTTTGCAGCCAATCCCGTTGGGGCGCACAAGGCAACGCGGCGATTTAGGGCTCTCTGCAATCCATAGATTGCTTTCAGCACAAAAGTTTTTCCACAGCCAGGTCCACCTGTTAAAACCATAAAACGCGAACTCAAGCTCATTTGCACAGCAGAGTGTTGTTCCTGCGAGAGTCTTTCCCAAGGTAGATTAGGGAAAAGTTCTTGAAGTGATTTTTCATTTCGGACTATATCATTTTCTTTGTGCTCAAAGAAAGAAGGAGTTCTTAATAAACTCTGAATAAATCCTGAAACTTCATCTTCCATCCGTAGCACTTCTGGCAAATAAAATAATATTTCTTGCGCAGTTTTTTCTTGCAACGATTTAAATTTTGCCGTTTCACGAATAAGAAATGTTTCTTTTTTTTCTTCGCGATTTTTTTTATAAATGAGGCGCAATTGCTCCAGCACATATTCACGTGAAAAAGTAGGATCGAATTTCCCTCCGAGTAAATCACGTGCTTTATCCACCAATTGATCGCGCGGCAGACAGCAGTGTCCCTCATCTTGCGCAATCTCAAGCGCATAGATAAAAGCAGCTTCTATTCTAAAAGGAGATGTCGTTGGCAATCCTAGCTTTTGCGCTATTGCGTCGGCGCGTAAAAAACCCACTTGGCGAAAGTCTGCAATCAAGCGATATGGATTTTCCATAAGATTGGTTAAAGAGGCTGCGCCATATTTTTCGTATATTTTTTTGGCAAAGCGTGGTGGGATATTGTGTTCATGGAGAAAAATCATGACATTTCTGAAGACTTCGTCTGTCACCATCATGGTAATGACATTCTCAGCAACTTTTCGTTTTTTTTCCCCAAAAAATGCGAAAATCTTTTCTTTCTCATCACGGCAGATTGTGACGAGATCATCGATATTTTTTACCAGTAATTTATCGACGAGTTTTTTGGCTGTTACCTCGCCAACACCTTTTACGTTATTGGCTAAATAGGGCGCTATTCCAGAGAGCTCAGCAGGCCGAGTGGGTTCGGAATATATTGCCACAAATGTCTGCCCGTATTTAGGTGAATTCTCCCATTGTCCAATGATTCTATAGCGTTGCTTTGCATCTGCCTTTTGTGAAACTTGAATTTTACCTGAGACACGAAAAGCTTTGGCAGAGAGAGCATCGATAAACTCAGCTACAAGAAAGTCGCCTCTTTCTGATTCAAAAATAACTTTAGAAAGCATAGCAACAACTTCTAGGGACACTTATAACCTCTTATATTTACTTATAAATAAAAAAAGAACGAAAACAACAAAAAAACAGATCCAAAGCTTGCACTTATTTTTTTTATGTGGCAAGTATCCCTTCACAAGTCGGGGGTTAGCGCAGTGGTAGCGCATCTGTCTTGGGAGCAGAGGGTCGCGAGTTCGAATCCCGCATCCCCGACCATCTTTCTTAGTTTTATTCGGGGATTAGCGCAGTGGTAGCGCATCTGTTTTGGGAGCAGAGGGTCGCGAGTTCGAATCCCGCATCCCCGACCATCTTCTTTTTATTTAATCATACCTATATATTTATTACTCAATTTTTCTCACAAGTTTTTCAAGTTGAATAGCAATTTCACTTAAAGATTTAGCAGCAGTTAATACCTGCTCTACACCTATGGTGGTTTCATTGGCGGCAGTTGAAACAACTTTCACATTTTCTGCAATGTTCAGCACACCTTTTGTCGACTCCTTCACCACACGTGACACTTCATTGGTTGTAGCAGCTTGTTCTTCAACTGAAGCAGCTATAGCTGTAGCAATATTATTCAGTTTTTCAATCGTTTGGGCAATATCAGTCACAGCCTGAACGGAACTTTGACTGTCTTTTTGAATACTTGTGATTTTATTCGTAATGTCTTCCGTTGCTTTGGCAGTTTGTTTCGCAAGCTCTTTGACTTCGTTTGCCACCACAGCAAATCCTCGTCCAGCATCCCCTGCACGCGCGGCTTCAATTGTCGCATTGAGTGCCAAAAGATTTGTTTGTTGAGCGATAGAACTGATTACTTTGATAACATTCCCAATTTCTTGACTACTTTCACCTAGTTTCAGAATGGTTGCACTGGTTTTTTGCGCCTGCTGTGAAGTTGCAGCACTGGTTGCGGAGGCCTCAGAAGCATTACGGGTAATCTCTTTTATCGCTTCGAACATCTCTTCTGTATTTGTTGCAACTGTGCGCACACCTTGTGAAACTTCTTCAGAAGCCGAAGCTGTAGAAATTGCGACAGAGGAAGTCTTATTCGCATTGGCACTCAGCTGAGTCGCTGTTGCCGTTAATTCTGTTGCAGCAGCTGCCAATTGACGAGAAGTTTCAGATAGAGTTCTTATCAAATCTAACTGAGAATACCTTTGTTCTGAGATATCAACAGCGTATTTAACAACTTTAAAAACTTTACCTGCGAGATCGTATACCGGCACATAAGACGCTTGTAACCAAACGTGCTTTCCCTGTTTATCAAGACGCAAAAATTGACCACTTTGAAAAATACCATTGGCTAAATTCAACCAAAACTCTTTGTATTTTGGACTTTGCACAAGCTCAGGCGGACAAAACATAGAATGATGCCGATTTTTTATTTCATCCAATTTATATTTAACTGCATTTAAAAAATTATCATTCGCAGTTATTATTGTACCATCTAAATTAAACTCAATCACAGCCTGTGCTTTGCTCAAAGCTTCAAGTTGAGCGTCTTTTAACTTCTGTAAACTTATATCTGATGCATATTTAACAACTTTATATGGTTTTCCATTTAGATCTAAAATTGGATTGTATGAGGCTTGAATCCAGACTTCCTTCCCACCTTTACCTATGCGTTTGTATTCCCCAGCATCAAACTCACCCCTAGCAAGTTTACTCCAAAACTCTCTATATTCAGGTGAGTTTACATAACTCAGATCACAAAACATGCTATGATGTTTCCCCTTAACTTCTGCAAGCGAGTAGCCAAGTAAAGTTAGAAAGTTTTGATTTGCTGTCTGAATAATGCCATCCAAAGAAAACTCAATCACACCTTGTGATTTGCCAATTGCCGCCAACTGGCTCTGAAAATCACTGTTTAAAACCTTTTGAAAAGTAACATCTGTCGCATACTTTACAACTTTTAAAACCTTACCACTGTTGTCAAAAATAGGGTTGTATGATGCTTGAATCCAAACTTCTTTTCCATCTTTTCCTATACGTTTGTATTCACCTGCATCATATTCACCTCGATTGAGCTTTGCCCAGAAATCTCGATACTCCTGTGAGTTTGCATATATTGGATCACAAAATATTCTATGGTGCCGGCCTTTCACATCAGCCAATGAATACCCGAGTAGATTCAAAAAGTTATTATTTGCATTCAGGATTGTTCCGTCTAAAGAAAACTCAATCACTCCTTGAGATTTATTGATAGCTGCAACTTGCCCTTCTAGCTCAATCACTCTCGTTTCATTTGTCGAATTATTCAAAGCGCCTAAATTAGCAATATTTGCCAAAGGTACACCATTGTTCATAAAGAAACTCCTTAAAACAGACTGTTTCAATTATTTACGTATGCAGTATCGGCAATTAAAAAAATTTAAGATGAAAAAAGTAAGCATAATAAAAACATGCCTAAAATATTATATATACATGATATTATTAATGTTTAATTTACTCGTAATGTCTTTACTTCAGGATCATTTAGAATCTCTTCAATAAGTTCACGATAGCTGTTCCTATTTGGGTTCTCACTATACATAGCCTCGATAAGCAATTGCAAACGCAACCCCGCCTTTAATATTTGCAGTTGCATCAACTTTTTCCTCTGACTTTGGTAATCTTTCCAGCCTTTCACAAAACTTGTTTTAATATTATTAAAATGCTCCCCTGAATCATTTGCAAAAACGAGATCGGTGTAAACACTTTTTATAGCCAATTTATGCGACTCAATAACCCAATTTTCAACATTTTGAATATTTGTGTCTGAGATTTCTTTTAAAGCCAATTCCATTAATTCATTATCTTCAAGTAAATTTTTAGCATACAGTTCATTTAAATTTTTTTGCTCATCTGTAAACTTACCAGTTTTTATATCATTTTTAATATAAGGAAATTGCAAATAAACTGATAAAGACGAGTCCCACAATGAATGTAAATTATTTACTGGATTCACGCTGCCATCCATATTTGCAATGTTTATTTTATCCAAAAATATAATTTTATTCCCTCCTGCATCTTCAAAATTTTCATCTACGAGCGAGACATTGTGCAGAGGTTGAGCAATATCGCCCATAATATGAAGAACGAAGCGCATAGCAACCGCCTTATTTGTGTCAGATTCAGTAAAAGTATTTAAAGTTTTAATAGCACTTTTTAAACAAGACACTGAATTATAAGGAACCTTTTTTATTTCTTCTTGTAGAAGTTCCATTAAGACTTCATCACTTTTATCAATATTTATTTCACTTTTCTTTAAAGGAATATCTGTGTAGTGACAAAGAGATAAAGTTTTATTAATGGGTTGATTGTAATATGATTTTATACTATCTGCCCAAGATGCTGCAGTGTCAAATGAACTTGTATTCTGGGAAAGCAGTGCATTTCCAGGATATGAAATTTTCACATTTAACAATTTTTGAACTTTTGATAAGGACTCCTTATTGAGTTTTTTCTCTGCAACCTTAGCCACAAGTTGATGAGATTGATCCCAAAAGGCAAACACTTGTGTGCGCAACGCAAAACATGCTACGAATATAGTGAATGATTTTATATATCTATTCATCAAAATCTCCTATCAAAGGTTACAAAAAATGAAGCTCAATTTTAAAATTTTACTTTTATTTATTAGCCTCCCAATCTTACCCACACATCTAACTATTACTGCGCAAAACGAAATAAAACAGGAATCAAAAACAGAAAAGAAAAAGCAAAAGCAAAACTTTCAAAAAAATCAAACACCGCAAGAACCGACAGTTCCAAAAGGAAATGTCGAAGTTATTTTTGTTACCTCGATGGGCAAAATAAGACTTGATCTTTTTAAACAGAAAGACCCAGTTACTGTAAATAATTTCTTAAAATATGTCAAAAGTGATTATTATAATAATACTATTTTTCACCGAATTATTGATGGATTTATTATTCAAGGAGGTGCTTACGATATAAACTTTAATGCCAAAGAAAATAAAAATCCACCTATTAAAAATAATTCTGACATTGGATTAAAAAACCTAACTGGAACAATTGCTATGGCTCGAAAACCAAACTCAATCGATTCTGCAACATCCCAGTTTTTTATTAATTTAACCAACAACAAAAATCTTGATTCTAAAGAAAATAATAATGGATATGCAGTTTTTGGAAAAGTGATCTCTGGTATGGATGTCGTACAAAAAATTGCTAAAATTAAAGTTGGGCAGCTCGAAGGTATGTACAATGTGCCTTTTTACCCTAAGGAAGCACTTATTCTATCTGTTTCGGTAAAAGAACCTCAATAAACTTATCGTCCTGCTCTTCTATCAAAACGGATCCTTTACAAATATCATTTATATCATTTGTTATATTTTGTTTATTTTTTACATAAATTTTAACTTGTATATTTTCAGAAAAAATAGGTTTATCAAATTGAATTAAATTTATATTTAAATAATTTTCAATTTTTTTCCAATGAGAATATGCAAAAGTCAAACAAAAGGAGTTGTGCAATACATTTTCAACAATACCTGCTTTTTGAACTGCCTCGCTCACACTCGAACTGTATGCGCGAATAAGCCCCCCCGTTCCAAGCTTCACTCCACCAAAGTAACGAGTGACAACAACAGCAATATTGAATATTTCATTTTTTTTTAAAAATTCTAACATGGGTCTACCTGCCGTTCCCGCAGGCTCACCATCATCATTTGACCGCATAGAACCTGAATTTAAGACATATGCTGTGCAGTTATGAGTTGCATCAAAATATTTTTTCTTTATCGAAGAAAAAAAATGAAAAACTTGCTCTTCAGAAGTGACTTTCTCAAGAGAAGTGATAAATCTTGATTTTTCAATTATCTTTTCTGATACAACATTCTCATAAATTGTTTTAAAATTAGCAGAACTCATTTTATTTCTTTTTAAAGAAAAGGGTAATTTCTTGTTTATTGTTATATAAATGACGTCCATATAAAAATTGACAGTTTTTTAGAGAAAACTCTTTAAGAGCCTGTTCATAATCTTTTTCAAAATTTTCTGATATATGGATTTTCAATGTAAAAATTACAATCCCATCTTTTTTTAAGAGAGAAGTTTTATCGCTACATATTTTTGCTGAAATATTTGCTGGCCCATTCAGGTCACACATGAGTGCATCGAAATTCATGTTGATTTTAAAATCACGTGCGTCCATCTGATAAAAATGCACGAGAGGATTTTCGGCAATTTCTTCATCTAAATCAGCTTTATCAACTGCCCAAACCTCACATTTTTTCTCCACGAGTTCATGGGTAATTCCACCTGGAGCAGCTCCAAGTTCTAACCATTTTTTTGCATTTTCAATTTTTAATCCACTGAGTTGTAGAGATTCAGCTGCTTCCACAAATTTCGCAGCAGCACGGCTTGCAATACTCTCATTGGAGACACCGACATAACGCCTGCCACCCGCAAAAAAGGAACCAGCTTCACTCGGAGTGCTCAAGCCTGCCCAAGTACATTTATCGGAAATAGCAACAATAAGAGTTTGGTTGTAAATCGGTTGCAAAATTGGTTTTTTTGTCCATCCTGTCAATAATTTCGCAGGGGATTTTTCTTTCAATTTTTCACTAAATACTTGAAGAATACGACCTCTTAAATTAGAGGCTAATTTTTGCTGCTTACGATCAAGAGAAAAAACAACAACATTGTTAAAATTTTTGTCTTTAAACTTTGCTAATAAACCTTGTGCACATTTCTCAATAAAACCTTTCTCTTCACATTTTGTAGGCCACATATAATGAACCGGTAACCAATAGCGAGAAAAAAGAGTATCTGACAGAAATCCTCTTGTGGGAGTAGAATTAAATTGCACAGAATAAAAATTATGCCCAAGAGGTTTTATGATGTTTTTTTCAGTCAGATTTAAACGATTCTGCCAAGTGGGAAAAAAATCTTTTGCAACATGCGCAAGCCAAAGAACAGAATCATTTTTAATTAGAGTCATTGCAAGGTATATCCTGAAAGCGATTGATTGACAAAATGGACAAGTTCACCGCGGAGAAGTTTGCTAGCGACAGCTTCGATCTCTTCAGAAAGTGAGCGATCTGCATTCTTAACGGCAGGAACAGAATTTCGTGTCCATTCAACAGCCGCACGCGCACCTGCGCCCGGCTCGAGAGGGAGATGAAACTCAACCCCTTCTACACCAGCAAGCAATTCTAAAGAAAGAATAAAAGAAACATTTTTTAAAATAACTCTTAATTTATTTGCTGAAGTCATTCCCATGCTCACATGATCTTCCTTCTCGGCTGAAGTCGCAATAGAATCTACAGATGCGGGTGTACATAAGACTTTGTTTTCATTAACCAGAGCAGCAGACACCACATGTGGAATCATATAACCAGAACAAAGTCCTGAATCCAGCGTTAAAAATGGTGGCAGTCCACTCATATGCGCATTAACAAGTTTCTCCAGTCTTCTTTCAGATATATTGCCTATTTCTGCCATAGCCATGGCAAAATAATCTAGAGCTAAGGCAATTGGTTCACCATGAAAATTACCGCCGCTTAAAATTTCGTTTGTTTCGGGAAATACTAAAGGGTTATCCGTACTTGCATGCGCTTCTAACATAAAAGTCTCTAAAACATGAGTAAAAGCATTACGGGCTGCACCATGGACTTGTGGGACACATCGAAATGAGTAGGAATCCTGTACTTTTTCGCAGTTCATATGACTCAACCTTATGCCATCATCTGCAAGAATTTCAAATATATTTTTTGCAACTATTTTCTGTCCCAAATAGGGTCTGACGTTTTGTATTTCGGGGCGAAATGCAGTTAATGTTCCTTTCACGGCATCAAGACTGATTGCTGCTGCTATGTCTGCCGTTTTTAATAAATTGTGTGCATCATAAGCGCACAATAAACCAATAGCTGTCATAACTTGCGTACCATTTATTAAACACAACCCTTCTTTGGCTTTTGGTTTAAGGGGCTCAATTTTTACATGCTCCAAAACTTCTCTCGCAGAAACAAGATTCCCTTTATAATAAACTTTCCCTTCGCCAATGAGATTGAGAGCTATATGAGAAAGAGGTGCCAAATCACCGCTTGCACCCACAGAACCTTTTGCAGGAACGTAAGGAGTGATGCCGTAATTTAAAAATTGTTGCATAATAAAAACAGTTTCTTTTCTTGCTCCTGAGTTTCCTTTTAAAATATTCATTATTCTAAGAACGAGTGTGGCGCGGACGATATCTTCAGCCAATGGTTCTCCTACACCACAGGCATGAGAACGGATGAGATTTATTTGTAATTCATCAAGTTTTTCATTAGGTATTTTAACATTCGCAAGAGCTCCAAATCCTGTATTGATACCATAAAATGTTCCTCCGGATTGGAGTCTCTCTTCAACACATTTGCGTGCTGCATCCACTTTTTTTATACTCTCTGGAAAAATATCGACTTTCTCATAATTTCTAGAAATTTTTATCAGATCCTCTAAAGTCAGAAAGTCGCTGCCAAGAACTATTTTCTTTTGTGATATGTTATCATTTAAAAAAGACATACTATGCATCCTACAAATAATTAAACCAATCGGAGATTTTCATGAAACTGAATACTACTACAATTCAATTGGGAGCGCAAAGATAATGTTTCGTTCTCGCAGTCCAATGATAAAAAGATCCGATAAAATGACGTCATTTATCACAGTACTTTGGCGATATATTATTTATTCAGGTTTATTTTGGGCGGTTTTCTCTTTATTATCTTTTATTATTTTATATGATTCAAATTATGGTGAGAAATCAAAGTTGTATTTTTTCTCTTCATTAAATCTTAGCTCTCAATTATTAGCTATTATTTTTTTGCTTATCATATTTTCTGGATGTATTGGCGGATTATTAGCATTCCCTGCAATAATAATTAAAATATTTTTAAAAATTCAAGTTGACACTCGACTTCACAAAGGCCAAAGGCCTATTTTATTAGCTTTCACAGCAACATATTTACCAATTATTTTTTGTGTATATATTCATTTTATGGCTTTGATAATGAGTACGAGCGCAGCGCCTCAGTTAATGAGAAGATGGTTCGATAAAAACTCAAGTATATATGATATGCAAGAAAAATTTTATAATAAATTCTATGAAAATAAAAAAACAGAAATATATTCTAAATGGAATTTAATAGGAAAGAATTCGGACCAAGATAGTAAATTTATCTTTATACTTCCAGATTATTTGTTAACTCATAGCAACTCTTTCAGAGAATCTAAGATCGTACTGAGTGAGGAAAATAAGTGGCTTCAGTATTCACCAACAAAAGCATCCTTAACCGCAACATTATTAGGCAAAGAAAATCTTACTGATGAAAAATTATACATACCCTCTCCATTACAAAATTTTCGCGCAGCAAATCAAAATAAAAGTGAAAAATCAGAAATCAGCTCTGACTATTTCATAGGCATTGATGGTAAAAATAATTTTGTATTCTCACAAATTTTTGATAAAAGTAGACTGAGTAATAATATAAGTCCTACATGGATAAATATATATTTAAATCGAATAGCATTGTCTCAACCTCAACTTATGTTTTTCTTTCGCATTGGTTTAGGAGGTTTTTTCTTCTCAGCATGGAAATGGGAAAACCTAACAAGTTCTAATAGTTTTTTATTAAGCCATTATGCAGATAAAGTATTATCATTTAGTAAAACTATAAATAATTTTATTATTTTACTACCTGAAATGGAGCATAGTAAAGAAAACAATTTTATCTCCAGCATTGATTGGCCAGAATATATTTCAAAAAATGAGTTTGATAACAATATCGACAAAATCGACTATTATTTATCTTTTGCAATAAAAGGACTACTTGACGCAAATCAGAATAATATAATCATAATGCCAGCCAATAAAACAAATAATTCTATTACATTAGGCAAAGGATATTCAAAAAATATAAGTTCACATTCAATTTTATCACCAGAAATCATAAATCAGAAGATTATTAAGAAAAGTTCTGATACAACATGTAGCTCAATTTTCTTTAATTTTGAACTCAATCAGTATAACAAAAGCACACAAAATAAATATTACTTTTTATTAGACACTATAAGTTCAAAAAAAGATTCATCTCCATTCATAAAAAAGGATTTTGCATTAGGTATTAAAGAAGGTATAAAATACGGTGTTATATGTCAAAATGAAAAAGGATCCACATATATTGTTTTACGAAAAGAAGGTATATTTAATAAAGGAAATCATGTTAATAAATTTTCGTACAGAAATATTCATAATCAAATATTTTTAAATGTTGATAATAAATTAAAGAAGTTTGAGTCTGAAAAATATCTTGCGGTTAGAAATCTCAAAAACTTCGAAAAAATGAATCCTTCTTCTGATTCAAATTTAAATGAATTCTATAAGCAATTCGATATTTATCTGTTGAATATAAATGATACTATCAATTACAATAGTCTCGAAGATTCCGATAAAGATCAATTTATTAAAAAATATGGAAGTGAAGTAAAATCGAAATTTTATAGTTTTATTCAATACTCTATTAAATAGGGCAAAAAAATGGTTTTGAAATCATCTCGAATATCTAAACTAACTCTTTATATAATTATTTCTTCAATTTCTTTATTCACTATATTAATTATTACTTTGATAATTACATATTTTTTCCCAGTTCAAACTATCGCAAATAATTTTAATACTGCAAGAGATTCTCAATTCATTGCTCCATGGCCCATTTCAGCTCTAGAACAAGAGTATTTAGAGCGTCGTAGACTTAAGCGCTATGCTAAGTCAGAACAAATAAGAAGAATGGAAAAACAATTACAGCGTATGGAAATTTTAAATACACCAATTTATGATCTTTTCCTTGATTCTAATGTTGAAATATCAAATACAAGATACATGACATCACTCGAAGATACTGCATTTTTATGGCCTCTCTTGCCTGCTAAAAAACTATTTTATAATTCTCTAAATCCAAATATTTTTAGAAATTCGTCAAATGTTATTTTTCCTTATCCACACTGGAGCGCTGTTATTGAAGGTCTACTTTTATTAGGTGGAGAAGAAATAAAAGCAACTATCCCTATAGTTCGAGGAAGAAGATCATTTAATTTTACACTTTTTTTACTTACGCCTGGAAATATTCGTATTAATCTTGGCCAATATATCTGGGCTAAAACTTTTACAGAAGATGACGTACAAAAAAGAATGAAATTATCGATACCTATTAATGATTCTACGGCTTCCATAATAAAGGTCAGTAGCATATCTTCAAGTTTTTATATTTTAGATGCAAGCGTAAATCATACCGAACACAATGCACGCTCTCCGATACGCGTATCGAGTCAAAGCACAATATGGAACCCAAATAAAGCATTGCTCATTGCAAGCAGTAAGAAAATATCTTCATCAGCAAGTGATGAAGACACACTCAATGAAGAAGATGATGATGAAGATAAATTTGTCGATGAGCAAAAACCGGATGAGTTAAAACCTGAAGAAACTTTAGCAGCGCAGAATCAATCTAAGCAAATCAAAAAAAAGAACATTAATATAATTGATCCATTAACTCAAAATAACAACCCACAAATAATGACTGATGAGCCTTATAGTACTGCATTTGGCTACAATATTGTTATTATTCAAACACCAAAAATATCTGAAAATATATTAAAAAATAAGAAAAAATTCGCAAAAATATCTCCTAATTTATATTCTTTAATGGAACAGTCAGCCATCTTTCCCAAAAGTATTTCTATTTCAGAAAATGCAAATGAAAATTTTAGACGTTTTATATTTTCAGACCCAAAATACTTGAATTCAGATAATATTCCTATCACAAAAGAAGAAGTAAATGAAAAGAAAGCAAAAAATACATATCTAGAACTTAGAAAATATGGCTATGATGTCGTGGGGATTGCAAATCCAGAAGCCTATTTTTATAATAAACAAATTGCGGACTCCGCAGATTTTGCGAATTTAAATGGCAGATGGCTTGAAAAAAACGAATGGACTTTTTCTAAAAAAAATTCACAAATTGACGATCGAAATATACCCGCCCAAGGTCTTGAAGCTATATTTAAAACAAAGTCAAAAGATATCTCTCCATCTATTACTCAAAAAGATTTTCCCATAATATCAAATTTTCTAGCAGGTGTATCACAAAATATTGATGCTGTGCCTGAATGGGGACCTAATCAATTTATTTTAATAAATAATAAAAATCTCTATATTCCACGAACAATTGATGCCTTTCAAAACTGGACTTTAGAAAATCAACAAACACGTTTTCTCGCACATATTTTACTCGATACAGATACTCAACTTATAAGACCTACAATAAAAGATCTTGGTAAATCAATTTTAACTTTAGGTTTTTCTTCAGTCTTTAATCCTTTTCAAATTGACGATATTGCAAATATATCATTTATTGATCGGGCTCTTGGTCACATTTTCGATACAATAAAAGCAAGAAAAATTGAAAATCGAACCATTGTATTTGTCTTACAGCCTCTAGATAAACCAGATTCTAAAAATAGACTTTTAGCGACTGGAATTTTAAAAATACCCGGCCTGATTCCTAAAAAGAATTTAAATTATGAAAACTTAAATATAAATGATATTACTGCAACTCTTTTGACAAATGTTGGAATACCTGTTGGAAAAAATATTGAAAATAGCCAATCAGAAATTGAAGGCTACATGCTCGAAAAAATCAAGCAAAAAGAATATCAAGAAAGTAAAAATATTACACAAGAATCTGTTATAAAGAATAAATTTTTTAAATACACAATGTTGATTAAACCAGATGAAAAAAACTGTGCTTCCTTTATCTGGAACCCTAGAAAAGAGAAAATTTTTGGGATTCAAGCAAATTATCCAGTCAACCAACTTATTTTTGATAGTGCTCTCGAATTTTTTCCATGTTCTATCAAAAACAAATTTATTCAATTAACATGGTATCAACGCAATGAAAACTCTAATATTTCGAACGCAAATATAGAAGATTTTTTGGGAGGAAATTTTTCATATAGAAAAAATATCACATCCCTTCCCTATTTTTATTTTGGCAACGCAATCACATCATCTGAAAGTATTCCTTTTTATTTTGATACAATAACTCGTCAAAATCTAGAAAAAATATTCCTTGTTGAAGAAAAAAATTTAAAAAGAAGTCAAAAAATGCTGAAAGAAAACTTCTATGCAATCGATATTATTGAAAAAACAAATTTATACAATCCAGACCTAGCGAATAGAACCAAAATAGGCTTTTTTGTGACACCTCTATAGTTTGTCTTTAGGAAAATATTTCAGATTTTATTTTCTATAAATCGACCGAAACACTCAATAAGAAAAAATTCTTGTTGAGGTTTTGTTTTGAAAAAAAAATACTTAAAAACCTTCTTATCTTTTACCCTTCCATGCTTATACACAGCTGTATCTTTTGCTGAAAGTTTACCGACCGATTGGAACAGCTTTAGAAGTGAAGGAATGGGAGGAGCCTTTACGGCCACAGCTAATGACGAAACAGCAATCTATTCCAATCCAGCAGGATTAAGCGCGACACGCAATCCTGCCACCAAGAAAAAAATCAGCGATTTTAAATTTCCAGATTTTGAAATTGGAGCAAATAATTTAATGCTCGGCTATTTAAATCCAAATCCAGTGAAATTGGGAACAAATTTGATTAAAGCTGCTGCGAGTTCCAGAGGAAATCAAGCCTATTTGTTGCTACAGAGTTTTCCAGAAATTATTTTTGGTGGAAAATTTGCCCCCACATTTTTAATCGGAATCCCTGTTCGCAGTGAGAATAAAATTGCATTTCTCGATAGCGCTAATCCGAACAATGCCTATGCCGTTTCGACAACCACAGCTTCTTTTGCCTTTGGTATTGCAGATGTTTCTAAAAGAGGAGGTTTTCGCTATGGGATCTCAATACGCCCCAATTATCGTATCGATTACTTCAATAAAACTATGGACGCTTCAAAAATAACAACAACGCAAGATCTCGCAAATGAAGTCACTAAAAACGGTACAGAGACTTCATCTGTTGGCATAGATGCTGGAATCATGATAACAGCTGCTGATTATTGGTTTCCAACTTTGGGAATATCAGTTAGAAATATTCCTACAGGCTGTGTTAAAACTTACGTTAATCCAATCACACAAAATACGGAAAATGTTTGTGGAGCACTCCGCCAAGGCGGGACAGATTCTTCCCCAAACTCCTCGAAAATAGATCCAACTGAAGTTCGTGTTGGAGTTTCACTCACCCCCCGTGGAAGAATATCTAAATCAAAAGTGAATTTAAAACTTGCTTTAGATGTCTATCCCATTCCTGTGGAAATTGATGGAAATAACTACGGTGGAAAAGATGTTGATACAACAAGATTGATACATGCTGGCGCCGAACTTTATTTCGGCAACGTTCTTATTCAACAAGGTTTTTCACTTCGCGGTGGCTACATGGAGGGAGGAGCGACATGGGGAGTTTCTATCGATGCAGGATTTCTCTCGATAGACTACTCTTCTTATGTTATCAACGACACTCTTCCAGTAACAGGTTCTACATCTACAACTTCATTTGTAGAACGCAGACACTTGCTAGGACTCTCTTGTCACTGGTAATATCCAAACCAAGTAATACAAACTTATAATTTTGTTGTTTGTATTCTAAATTTTAGAAAAATAAAAAGGTAGTTATGTCGGAAAAAAAAATAATTTTAAAAGCTATTCTGTACTGCAGTTTTATTTATTTCATTAGTGGTTGTACAAGCTTAAAAGATAAAAAAGACAGCGTGAGTATTGTGGATTCTCCTGCTGTGGCTCCCGCTCCTTCAGTGGTCGAAGAACCTGCAAAAAACTCTAAACAAATTCCATTAAAAGTCATTTTAACTGAAAAAGAATTCGCAGAAATTTTATTAAAAATAAAAGAGATTGAAGATAATTTTATTTCACAAAATTGTACAACGGTATTGGAATTAACAAAGTCATTAGAAAAGTATGCAAAAACTTTTCCAATTGATTCCTATCCAACTTTAGCTAAAACTGCCGTTTATGTTTGTGATGCAAAATCTGGTTTAGACAATCCAACCCGCTTACAAAAAGCAATTGCCGCATTAAAAGAGTCACAACTGAGATATCCAATTGTTAATGAAGCTTGGTTGAGAAATACTATAGCAGATTTCTACATCGCTCTAGGTGAAAAACCAAATGCATTAAACGAAAAAAGAGTCGCACGCGATTTAGTTTTAGCTCAACAACTCGATATTTCAGCGCTGAATTCACAAATCTTACAACTCAACCCACATGAACCAGGTTTACAAAAAAATCCTTCCATGGGCTTAACAGACACACAAAATCAAACCATCGATCAAATCGTGAGTTCTGCAACTCAGATGATCAACAATGACTCTCCAGAACAAGCCATTGCGATCCTCGATACTATTCCCACAGAGCAAAGAACTGAACCCATTAAAAGAATGCGCTCGGACGCAATCAATTCTCTCGTTATGAATTTACGCTTTAAAGTACGTGCTTTATTTGTCAGAGCCAGCCAACAAACGGGAAGCACACGCAAAGACACACTCACTCAGTGCTTGCAAATTTTACAGGGAATCATTAAAAACTACCCCGACTACTCAGATATGGCAGCTGTGCAAAACAATTTGAAGCAAGTTCAACGAGAATTGAGTAAATCCTGAAAGGTAAAATAATGGTACAAACTCACATACAAGACTTAGATTCTCCACTCTTTTCTCAATTAAATGACTGTAAATCTAGAATTCAAGCTTGGCTATCCGATGATGTTATTTCTCAAGTCGATAAGAATGAAGTGATTCAGCTCATTGCAGATAAGAATATTAAAGAATTGCGCGAGAAATTTTATCGTGATCTCGAATTTGGCACGGGTGGTATGCGTGGTATCATGGGGACGGGCACAAATCGAGTTAATTGTTATGTTATAAGAAAAGCAATACAAGGTTTAGCAAATTATATTCTAAAACACTGTGCAAATGACTTGCACAGAGGTGTTGCTATTGCATATGATTCAAGAAATAATTCAAATTATTTTGCTAAAGAAACAGCTTGTGTGTTAGCTGCAAATAATATTCCTGTGTTTATTTATCCAACGCTTGAAACAACACCTGCTCTTTCTTATGCTATTCGACATCTCAATTGTTTAAGTGGAGTGTGTGTAACAGCAAGTCACAACCCTCCTGAATACAATGGAATCAAAATATATTGGGAAGATGGTTCTCAGATTATTCCCCCACAAGACTCTGGTATACTTAAAGAAGTATATGCAATTACTTCTTTTTCAGACGTGAAGTATATTCTTTATACCGAAGCAGAAAATAAAAAATTAATTAATTATATTAAAGAAGATTTACTTAATGATTATTTTGCTGATATAAAAAAGCTATGCTTAGCACCAAATGTAACAAAGGATTTAAATATCCTTTACACCCCACTGCATGGAACTGGAAAAATCCCTGTATTAAGAGCTCTTAACACTTGGGGATTTAAAAATGTTTTTGTAGTTCCTGAACAAGCAGAACCTAATGGCAATTTTCCAACAGTAAAAAAACCCAATCCAGAAGAAAGAGAAGCTCTCTCTCTCGCATTGCAATATGGTGCTGAACGGAAAGCGGATTGCATTTTTGCGACAGATCCCGATTCTGACAGACTGGCAGTCGCAATTTATGACCCCAAAATGGCTAAAGGCCTCCTTTCGCATCAGGCTTGTGGTGACTATGTTTTATTAAATGGCAATCAATTAGGAGCTCTCCTCATTGACTCAATTCTGAAACTTATGAAAAGCTCTGGGAAATTAGAGAACACTCATAAAATAGTAAAAACGATTGTGACATCCGATCTACATGAACGTATTTGTTCAAGTTACGATATTGAAATTTTCAATACTTTAACAGGCTTTAAATGGATCGCTGGGCTCGTACGCAGTTGGGAATTAGCAGGAAATAACTTCAAATACCTTTTTGGTACCGAAGAAAGTTTTGGTTTTATGCCAGCTAATAATGTTCGCGATAAAGATGCAGTGGCTGCTATTTGCCAAGCAGCTGAAATTATTTCACTATATAAGGATGAAGGCAAGACTGCCTGCGCAGCACTGTTTGAACTTTTCAAAAAACATGGAGCATGGCAAGAAGAACTGATTAATATTGATCTTATTGGAGAAGAGGGTGCTCAAAGAATCGCCCGAATGATGAGAGCAATGCGCAGCCATCCAAGAACCAGTTTTGCTGACATCAATGTAGCGCAAGTAATTGATTACACAGAAAGAAAGACCCAAGAGCAATATCGCATCCCCCATTCGAATGTTCTCCAATTTTTACTCGTAGATGGCAGTAGGATATCAATGCGTCCGAGCGGCACAGAGCCAAAACTCAAGTTCTACATCTCGGTCTGTACACAAAACCCAGACATTGAAACAGCTTATAAAGAAACGCTTCAGAAAATTAAACAAATAAGCAATGATATTCATAACTTCACCGCTCAAATTAATTAACAGAAGTTAAAGATTTCATTTCAGAAAGCCTCAAGTTTTACCGAAAAATAAAACTGTGAGGGTTTTCTTCTATGCTAAGTCTTGAACAAGACATTCTTGTCAGAGATATGATCCTACTTTTTGCTGCAATCATAGGGGCGTTATTTTTATTGATTTTAAATCTAAGAGAATCTGGAATACGCTTTAAAACTTTCAGTGAAAAGACATCTCTGAATAAGACGAATATACATTCTTTTGATGATCAACAGTATGCCGAAACGGATTGGCAGGGGATGATCGTTAGCAAATATAAAATTCAATTTGAAGAACAGCATACAATTTGGCAAATAAACATGTTTTCAATCACAATGAATCAACGTGAGAAAATATTTTCGAGTTTTTCAGGCTTTCCTTGGTACGAATTCTCTAAATCACAAAGTTCAACTGAAAAGATTATGGCCCCTATTTTAAGGAAAATATTCTTAAAATATAAAGATAAATTTGAAAAAACGCATCCCATTCACGTCCTGCGTGTCCCACGGGATACAATTCATTTTTACACCTGGTTACATAATGAAACGCATACACATTCTGCTATTTTTAATTTTCTCGAAGATGCTCTTTACCTCTCGCGGAAAGCAGAGGTTTTCCCAAGTTTATCAATTGTTTGGGATGATACAATCTTCATAGAAGTGGTTTTTCCAAAGAACAATATATTTAATGATTTTGAAAAAGAATTTGAAGATATTGTTGGCATTGAGTGTATTGCAACAGAATCGAGAATATTATTAAAACTTTGGATAGCATTTAGCATTGAAAAAACACCAATTTCTTTGCGCAGCAAAGTTAAGAAAAAATCTAAATCCTTTAAAACAACCGATCGGGCTTCTTGATCTTTAACCTCCTGTTGACTCATGCTACTGTGAGAAGGTAGTTCTCAAGTATGGATTTTCTTCTTGGAGACAGAACATATGCAAGAACATTCTACATTCAATTTATTGATACTCTCGTTGGGCAATGCGGCTTTAGTCGCTATGGGGCTTTATCCAAACCCAGGCACAAATATCATAAAAAAAGATATTGAAACTGCACACTTAAATATTGAAATCCTAGAAACCCTACAAAAGAAAACAAAGGGTAATCTCACATCTGCTGAAGATGAAATGCTTTCAAGCTTACTTTATGACCTTCGACTTAAGTATGTTGAAGCACGTAAGTAACCGTGCTATCCTTTTTTTGTGTCATTGATCCCAACTCATGATATGGCATACAATTATTTTGGTTATGCGGGCTGAAGGTTCTTATCTTCAGCCCGCAGAGCAATTTATTATTATGCTTTTCTATTTGAAGAGGAAATGGGTTCAGACTACAATGAACCAATCGAATTCTTGAGTTTTTACTTGGGATAATTTTTTGCGAATCGAACTTTGCTATTCCATACCAGTTGGCAAAAAGTCGATTTGTTTCTTTTTTTATACAGATTTTAAAAAGGTAATTTTTTATGTCTATAGATACAAACGCTCCAATCCCTATTACTCAGATTGGCCATGAGAAATTAAAAGAAGAGTTAAAACGCCTCAAAACCTTGGATCGACCAAAAGTTATTTCTGAAATAGCAGAGGCACGTGCTCTTGGAGATTTATCTGAAAATGCAGAATATCATGCTGCACGTGAAAAACAGGGTTTTATTGAAGGCCGTATTATGGAGCTCGAAGACAAATTAGGCAGAGTTCAAGTCATCACGGGCGGGAAAGGCAGAACCGATAGAGTTGTATTCGGTGCTTTGGTTTCTCTTGTTGACGTAAGCGACGATAGCAAAGGTGAAGAAAAATCTTATCGAATTGTCGGAGATCTTGAAGCTGATATTAAAAACAACGCAATTTCAATTTCAAGTCCTTTGGCAAAATCCCTTATAAACAAAACAGTTGGGGATATAGTCACTGTAAACTTACCAAGAGGCGAGAAATATTACGAAGTTAAAGATATTCGCTTTATAGACTGAAACACTATGTCCTACTCTATAAACGAATTTCGCTTACCTGCCATGTTAACCCCAATTGCACAAACACACTCTGATTGCTTATTGATAAAGTATTTAAAAATGAAGTCGACGAGCAGTTATTCGTGCAGCGTAATATCGTAATGCGATATCCAGACTGAAATGAAAAAGCCAAACTCTTTTTGTAAAAATAATCCAATCCACCAAAAAAAGATAGCATATCTGGGACAGGTGCAAGAGCTCTTGAGGCCCCATTATCGGTAATAACAATCATATCTGGATACCAATTGGCACCATATTCTGCACCCGTAAAAAGTCGATATTGTTTTTTTAAATTTAAAGAAAGTCCGACCAATGCTGTTGGAAATGCGATACCAACCCCTGGTTTTAAATTTCCATAATCTGTAGTTGGAAAAATAACCCCTGTCGTTGAGCCAAGAAAAAAACCAAAATTTGAGACAATGTTTATATGATAAGCATATCTAAAATAAAGAGCTATACCCATACGTGTTTCAGAAATGGGAGAAATATTGCCAAAGCTTGAGGATTGGGTTTGATTTAAGTGCCAAGTAGATCGTTCCCATGAAGATAACAGGGAAAGAGTATGGCCAGAGCGAAATGTTGGGGTATAGAGGGTATTTTCTTCCGTATCTTCTTGTGCATAAAGCATGCTAGAATTAAGACTTAAAAGAAGCAATGTGATTAATTTGCACAAAAAAGCAGTTGAAGGAGACATTGTTAAATGCCAATCGTGATAAAAAATAAACTTCTTTCTGCTTTTATAGGTCTTATCTTTTTCAGCATTCTTTTCTGTACAAACCATCATCCATTTATTTATTTGAATGGCGTTATATTTTCTACAATTTTGCTTATTATTTTCTTTATCTTGCATAAGTTCCAATTTCATTATTTATCTTTTATGACATATCATTTAACCGCTATTGTCTTGTTTTTCATTTATCCTCTCGCAGAAATAGCTGTTTTTTCTGTTCTTGCAATTCTTTTGCGTGAATTTATTTTGCTCACAAAAGAACGCGGAGAGAAGAACTCAAGAACAAGTCTATTATGGGACTTAGGAGCAATAAAGCCCGATAGACAAATATTAATTGTCCTATATCATACTTTACCTTTCATCATAACCTCTCTAATCATTGGCATTGCTGCTAACACGATCTCATTTCCTGCTCTTGCTCTTGCTTACATTCCTCTTTTCATATTTGCTATAAGTTTTGGGAACCTGCTTTACGTCGAAACGGAAAAAGCAGAATCAGAAAAGAGGTTATAACGATGAATATCCAAAATAAATTTGCAATTAGCTGGAAAAAAGTTCAAGAATCAATTAGCGATGCTGCAACTATCAGTTCACGTGAAATCAAAAGAGGCATGGATGAAGCAAAAAAACAATTTGGCAAAGTAAAACTTATTCAACGTAGAAAAGAACTTTTTGCAGAATTGGGGAGAAATCTTTATGAAGCTCAACAAGATGGTCTCCCGAAAGAAATCGATAACTTTCTTAAAGAAACAGAACTTTATGAGATAATTTTAGAAATAAAGGAAACAGACGAAGAACTTCTGAAATTGAGAGGTACAGAAAAAGAATAATTATGAGAAATAATAGAGGAAAAATATTTTTTGTTTGTTTCTTCATTATTATTATTATTATATTTGCCTTTATAAATATCGTAATTGGACCTCTCATTATCTCTTTTATTACTGCGTATTTAATAAATCCAGTTTTTGAATATTTAGAAAAAAAGGGAATCAATCGTGCATTAATTTCTTTTATAACTATTATTGTTCTTGGCATCTTAACTTTTTTTGCTGTCTGGCTTTTTATTCCATTACTCTTAAATCAAATTGAAAATTTGATTACTAAACTCCCTACTTTTAAAAATTATATAGAACTCCATCTTGTCCCTAAAATCCAACTCATTATTAGTGATATTACAGGACAAAAACAATATAAAATATTACATATTTATGATTTCATTCCGATAAATTTAGAAAATCTTAGTGACACCATTCTGTCACGTATAGGTGCAAGCACTCGCTTCATTGCATCACTTCTTATTATCGCTATATTTACTCCTCTGTTCTCCTATTTTCTTATGAGAGATTTCAACAAAATTCATAAACAAATATTCGATCTTGTACCTATCGATATAAAACCTATATTTATTGAGTTCATTGAAGAAGTAGATAAAAAATTACGTTCAGTTCTTCGTGGACAATCTTTAGTTATATTGATACTCTGCTTTTTATACCCAACAGTCTTTTTAATTGCTGGCTTACCAGCTGCAATTGCTGTCGGTATACTCACTGGTATCTGTAGACTTGTACCATATATGGATATTCTTGTAGGGAGCTTTTTATGTTTCTTTGTTTTAGTCACGAATGCAGCAGATAGTCATTTAATACTGTCTGTTTCGTTAGCATTTTTAGCAGTACAGTGTTTGGATGCGTTGTTTATCACTCCCAGAATTCTTGGTCGTTTTTCTGGATTGCATCCATCTCTCGTCATTTTATCGGTACTTTGCTTTGGAGATTGGTTTGGATTTTATGGAATATTATTAGCAATACCCCTTGCTGCAGTTGGAAAAGTGTCGTTTAAATTAATTCTAAGAACATATAAAGAATCGGTGTTTTTCAAAAATGGCAACAACGGATAATGCAATCTATATTGACAGTGTAATTGAGAAAACGATAAATTGGAATTCTATATTTGTGACTCATTCTAAAAAATATTGGGATCCTATGTTTCGCTTCTGTTTGAGTTTAACAAATAATAAAATAAATGCTGAAGATATTCATCAGACAGCTTTGTTTAAGGCTCTTAAGGCTTTCGCAAAATTTGTGTTAAAATACAATGGAGAAATCCTTAGCGAACATGAAATTAACGAATTGTTTTTAAAACCTGAAACTCAGTATCATTTTAAAAATTGGTTGTATCGAATTATCAAGAACACTTATCTTGATGAATTGGAAATTCAAAAAAGATGGAATTTTGATACATCTGAAAACACTCTAGAAAATCTTTCCAATGAAACCTCATCTCATTCTAGCCAAGAAAGTTCTCAACAAAATTTTGATTTGAAAAAAGAAGAAAAGATTTTTTATCAACTTGCACTAGATGACCATTGGAAAAAACGCTTTACGCAGTTAAATGACCGACAAAGAAGCATAATATTTCTTGCCGCTGAAGACTATTCTTACAAGGAAATTTCTGCCATATTGGAAATTCCAATGGGAACTGTTATGAGTACGCTTTCACGCGCTCTCCAGAAGTTGAAGTCAAATTCATCAAATTTGGAATAAAAAACTTTTTTTGATCGTTTATACTAATATAAGTATGGTCTCAGCATTGAGGTGTCTTGTATGTTACAAAATGAAAATATGAATGAAAAGGAATTGGAAAATTGGAAAAAGACAATTAAAAATCATTTTGATACGTTTTCGTTAACAAAAGACAAAAAAAATGAACTTGAACTTTTGCTTTTAAATTCCGATAATTTTTCTCACAGAACAGCCATAACACAAAATAAATTCCTGTATTTAAAAAAATTTAAAGGAATTTTAATTAAAAACCAAAAATATATTTTTTCACACATAGGCGTCGCAGCCGTTGCGGCTATTGTTACTTTTGCCTCTATCGGAGGGTTTGAAAGTAACAATCACGATATTCTCTCAGAAATGGCTTTTTTACCTGATGCAGAATCATTACCTGCTGACTTTGATCTCGTGGGCGATGCAGCCGCTCTCCCCCAATTGACTTTGGAGTCACTGCCAAATCAAGCATTTAAACCTGTTATTCCGAAAAAAATTGCACAGAAATATGAGGCCAATGAAGGACGTTTCTTTTATCTAAAAGGTCAGCAAGGTGTGAGTATATCTATGAAGCCACTTGCAACCACATTACCACATGCCACTTCACAAATTCACTCAACTCGGCCAAGCACTCTTTACATAGTTAAACTTTCTCAGAAAAATGAAAATGCATTTCCTAAGCAAAGAGTGTTGAGAAAAATAACCTCTTCCACAGGTAAAGTGAGAAGAATATATGCTTGGCAAGATGGCGCTTATGGCTATGCAATGGTGCAACCACAAAATATCTCAGATGGCAGCACCACGGCGGATCCCTTTCAAACCAGTGAAGAGACATCTCCACTCAGCCCTTGACTTGACTCATTACATTATAAGAAAAATTTAAATCCACTAGTGAGTTTAGGTTAAGGTGGCAATATATCAGGGGTTTGAGCTATAAAATCTTGAGCCTTTAATTTCCCTGCACCAAAGTCAAGAATAACAACATTGCGGCCATTTTCCTTGGCGTGGTAAAGACATTCATCTGCTCTTTTAACAGCCGCTTCTTTTGTATCATCCACAGAATTTATTAAGGTAACACCTACGCTTGTCGTCACTGGAATTTTAGTGCCTTGAAAGACATATTCGTGCTCCTGAATTGCTGACCTAAATTTTTCGGCTGTTACGGCTGCTGCTCGCTCATTTGCATCGAAAATAACAACTAAAAGTTCTTCACCACCATAGCGCCCAAGAATATCCGACCGACGTGCATTTTCTTTTAATATTTTAGCTGTTTCTGTAAGAACAAAATCACCGGCTTGATGCCCGTAGGTATCATTTACATTTTTAAATTTATCAAGGTCAAACATAATTATAGCAAGGCGAGGTTTAATATTATTTATTTTACAACGATCAATTTCTTTAGAAATTTGATCTTCAAAATAACGACGCGTAAACAAACCGGTGAGAGCATCCGTAATTGATTGTAAGGACTTATCTTTATATTTAGTTTGTAAATTCGTTTCCGCAGTGACATCACGCATTAAAAGACAAGCGCCTAACATTTTGCCATCGTCTTCATAATAAGGATAGCTGCTTATTATTAAAGTAACTTCTTTTCTATTCGTTACATTAATAGCTGCTACTTCATCTATTCGGGTAGGATTTGGTGACTCTAAAAGTTGATCGATTGCAGATTGAGAAGTGCCTGGCATCGTAGTTAAAAGCATTTCTTTTAATGTTCCTATTCGTCTCACATCGATGGCGCGCAATTCTATGATTTGACAAAATGCAGAGTTAAATTTTAAAACTTTTTGTTCAATATTAATAAGTATAAATGCATCAAGAAATACACGAGTAAAGTCTCTATGCACTTCGAATTTTTCTATCAATCGTGAATCGAGAACACTTTGATTCTCCAAATTTTCACCTCAGCGCTTTAAAAAAACAAAATACTCATCCTCTAGTTCTTCTGTTTGCATTCCACATTCATCAGATTCACATTTTGGGGCATTTGGAATTGTTTTTGGAGGAAGAGAAGACGTTTCTATTAATTTTTTTTCTTCTTTATTACAAACTTCGCATATATAATTCACAAAAAAACTTGCAACAGATGCTTTTCCAAGAAAGCTCGGAATCATATTTATTTGCATAATCACATCAGGTGTGCACTCATAAAAGATAAGATTGCGCCCCTCTTCAATTGAGCGTAAAAAGCTCACCCAAGCACGAACACCTAAAGAATTGATGCTTTTGACTTGAGAGAAATTAAACCCAACTTTTTTTACATCTTTAAGCTCGAGAAAAAGATCTTTAAACGTCATTTCAGAGTCTTCATTGATTAGACCCATCAACGTTATCATTTTTCCATCTTCTTGCTGCATGATGGAGTATTCCACTTTTTCCCCCTCCCATAGAGAATCACATGAGTATTCTCAATAGAGTTTAGCAATTTTTTAAAGAAGTAAGATTTTTAGGAGAGAATCTTGACATTATAGGAAACGATTACTAAATGAGTAATTGGCAGATAGATGAATTTTAAAAGCATCATCACCCTTTGTGCTCTTGTGGCGGAACTGGTAGACGCGCGCGACTCAAAATCGCGTTTCCATCGGAAGTGGGAGTTCGATTCTCCCCGGGAGCACCATTTTAAGAATCATTCCAGCTTGACTCCCCCTAGATTATTCAATTATTAGAACTTTTTAATTTCGAATTTAATGCTCTAAAAAGCTTGT